>NZ_JAVKPR010000078.1:0-835 GCF_040980905.1 Kocuria sp. CPCC 205235 | reverse complement strand
AAAAAGGAAAGTAACCATGCCTCCGCTCGGTGGAAAACGTTTTACACTGATTTTGTATATGCGTAAATTTCACTGTAAGGCCGATGGTCATTTCTTTACAGAGCAACAGCCCGATTGGCTCAACAAGTATGCTAGATTTTCCATTGACTGTACAAGACTAATGAACCAAGTGCACTTACAGATGTCATCAGTCTCAGCTTCCAGAATATTGTCGGATATGGGAATACATTGCTGCCCCAACACATGTATCAATCATCTCAAGAATATAAAACTAGCTTCAGATAGGACGGCAACCAACATTGGTATAGACGATTTTGCTAAAAGGAAAGGCTATTCGTATGGTAGTGCCATCGTCAATCATGACACTGGTCAAGTGTTGGAATTGATTGATTCTAGAGACTCCGAAAAGGTCGCTGAAGTCCTGAGCCTCTATCATCATGTGTCCACCATCACTCGCGATAGGGGCAAGTGTTACATCAAGGCTATAAAGAAGGCTCTTCCTGCAGCAACTGTTGTCGCAGACAAATTCCATATTATGGAAAATTTGACGAAAGCACTTTTCCCACAAGTCCAAAGCCGCTTCTTGCATGAAAGAAAACGTTTGTTGGACAAAAGTGAAATTGGTCCCAAACCTCCAGTCTTAGATCAATCCTGGGTGCTACAAGGTATTTATGCATCTTTGGACTCAATGAGTAAAGACGTGGAAAAAGCTAAAACATTGGCTAAGCGGAAGTTGTGTCTTCAAATGCATGTAAATCAAGAGCTCTCTATAAAGGATATCCATGACAAAACAGGCTATAGCAGTTGCGAGATTAAGAAACTGCTAGATGCAACT
>NZ_JAVKPR010000077.1:0-865 GCF_040980905.1 Kocuria sp. CPCC 205235 | reverse complement strand
GCTCGAACTCCTCTCTTGAATTACATGTCTCAATCGTGAAGTCTATGAACAATTCCTCTTTTATCCATCCGTTGAGGGATTCGTTCACAGGGTTGTCTGTAGGCTTTCCTGCCCTGGACATAGACCTCACAATCATCGTGTCCTTTATCAGCTCATTATAGGCGAGCGAAGCATACACGCTACCTTGGTCCGTATGAAGAACAGTTGGCTCATCTGTGCCCTTCAACAGGTTGATGACATCATTTAGCCCATCAATGTACTGGTCTCTATGTCCACGTCTCTCAGCCACATGCCACGTTAGGATTTCTTTCGTAAAGACATCGAAATACATGGTCAACTCAAAGAAGAACCAAGAGTATTTGATGACTGTCATGTCAGAGACGATAACTTGTCGAGGTCTGTCTACCGTGTCCCACGTGGAATAAATGAGGTTGGGGTACTTATCCTTTACCTTACGTGGTTTGTAATGTATCTTGTGTCTCGTTTGTGACTGAATACCAAGATATTGGAAGCATTTATAAGAGAAATTGTCGCTGATACTCAACTGTAAATTGATTCTTATGTACGCCGCCACCCACCTGTAGCCATGTGTAGGGTGTTCCGAGTGTATGTCCTCAACCACACCCACCATGAACTCACGATTGATCTCACGGGATGAAGGCTCTCTTCTAAGCCACTTGTAATACCCCGACCGACTTACTCCCATCATCTTGCAGATATCCTTGACAGGATACTCGTGCGATAGCATGTCCACTATTTTGAACTCTTCATTTTTAAACGAACATACTCCGTTTGCCCATCCTCGTTCTGCCTCACCAGATATTTTTTTTTTGAGCCGTTCATTCTCAATACGCAAGCACTTTGG
>NZ_JAVKPR010000076.1:0-876 GCF_040980905.1 Kocuria sp. CPCC 205235 | reverse complement strand
TGGAACACCGTCTGGCACGCGATCGTCCCCGTCATCGAGACCCAGCTGACAGCCGAGGACCGGCTGGCCGGGGTCAACGCCTTGGGCGTCGACGAGCACGTCTGGCGCCATGTGGGTCCGCCCGGCACCGGGCTGGTCACCGGCATCGTGGATCACTCCCGCGGTGAGGACGGCCGGCCCCGGGCGAGGTTGCTGGATCTGGTGCCCGGGCGCACGGGGGCGGCCTACGGCGACTGGCTTGCTACCCAGGGGCCGGGGTTCACGAGCGGGATCCGCACGGCGACGCTGGACCCGTTCCACGGCTACGCCAACGCGATCCGCGACGAGCTCCCGGAGGCGATCACCGTCCTGGACGCCTTCCACGTGGTGAAGCTCGGTGGGCAGGTCGTGGACGAGGTGCGTCGCCGCGTGCAGCAGGACACCCTCGGCCACCGAGGCCGGGCCGGGGACCCTCTCTACGGGATCCGCCGTACCTTGCAGATCGGCGCCGAGCACCTCACTGCCAAGCAGATCACCCGGCTCAACGCGAAGCTGGTGGCTGGGGACCCGCACCATGAGGTGACCCTGGCCTGGCACTGCTACCAGAAGCTGCGCGCCGTCTACCACGCCCGCCCCGAGCACGGGCGCCGGCTCGTCGCCGAGGTCCTCGATGCGTTCCCCACCTGCCCGATTCCGGAGGTCGCCCGGCTCGGCCGCACTCTGCGGCGGTGGAAGGCCGCGATCCTGGCCTACTTCGACACCGCCGGGGCCTCGAACGGGCCCACCGAGGCCGTGAACGGGGTGATCGAGACGATGCGCAGGGTCGCCCGCGGGTTCCGGAACTTCGAGAACTACCGTCTACGCGCCCTGCTCGCCGCCGGCGGACACCGGCCGTGG
>NZ_JAVKPR010000009.1:0-124847 GCF_040980905.1 Kocuria sp. CPCC 205235 | reverse complement strand
CCTCGGAAGACCTCGACCCCTACCCGGTGAGCGACGCGCTGACAGATCTACACCCTCGATTGTGAAGAGCCAATAATCTCTCCTCCCAGCAGACGTGCCTCAACATCGATGACTACCGCCGGAGAGTTCAACGCAAATGAGAGCTCTGAAAGAGTGTCCACCTGGCCAACACTTTGAACATTGATGGACTTGATACCAGTCTTGTAATCGTCACGCGGGAGAAGAAAGTTAATCTCCACATCCTGGTCAGGGGCCACAGTCTTCTTGAGGACATTGCCTCCTACCTTGATGAAACCATCCTCCTGCAGCTGTCGGGTTACGACGCCTATGACTTCAACATCCCCAAGCGCTGTATCGGCATCCACGGTTGACCGTGGCACAGCCCTCTCGCTGGGATAAACGTGCAGCAGTAGTCTCACCATGTGTCCGCCAATGAGACGATAATCGCTGCGTCCCGATACTGTTTGAGATACTGCCAATTGCCCCCGATAACCCAAGTCATCCGCGACACTCAGAGCGTGCACTCGAATGTGTGACGGATCGGTCTCGTTGTCCACAGTGCTTTACCCCGTAATGTTCCGCGCTAGTTTCTGAGCAGCCTCCAGACTGTCCACGTCTTCTCCATGGAGGACGTCCCAATAGACGATTACCGGGTCGGCAAGAGGTACGTCTGAACTTGTCATTCCGTGTGCGACATCCACCAACTTCCATATCGTTGGATCCTGAGGAACACAGGTGACGAGGGTAGCCTCAACCAGCGGGGCCGGTACGAATCCGTCTCCAGCAAGATCAATCGGGTTCTTCACGTAGATTCTGCCCACACTCGGCAGCTTCCATGGGGCCGTCTTATCGGCGGCCACGTCTCCAGTGATGAGCGGATCAACGTCATACAAGGCAGCGACTTTAACCGCTTGTTCCGTCTGCTCGACCACAGGATTCAAGCTGTACCATCCGAATCCTTGCCCGTTGGGCCCCTCATAGTCGATTAACCATTCTTGAAGCAGCGCCTGCTTGTCGTCGGCAAGGAACCCAGCTTCTGTCTCGTGGACCAAGCCGGCAAGTTGCTTAATCGCGAGGGACACGGCCTGTTGGCTACTACCCAAAACCGCGGCGATCTCGGATTGCCGCAGCGGGCCTGACGCGAGCAGGAGACACCGCATCGTTGCCCATCGAATCCAGGCGCGCCTACCGCGGCGCGGTCTTGGGAGTACATCGAGTGGGCGAGAGGCTACCTCGTGAGCGTCGTCGGAATACACGCGACCGCGAACAATCAGCTGCAGTGGTCGCTCGGTAATGACATCCAACTCACCCCTACTGGCGCGTTCCAGCATGTTCGTAGTGATCGTTCTACCAACGAGTAGTGGACGCACACGCCGGGTTTCAGATGAACCCGTGAAGAAGCGCGCGGCTTCGGATGTGATCCTGTCCATGGCTGGAAGAGGCTTGCACGGGTACCGACCCCCATCTGGTGCCCGTAGTAGCCAAGACCCCATGTCCCACGGGTCTATTTCGAAGTTGAGCTCGCGAAGCAGGTCCACGACATCTACCATCGCTAGTCCTCCAACAAGCTAAACCAGAAAAATTCGATATTACTTGTTGGACATTAGAACACACCTTCGTGTAGAAGCGTGGCCCTAATCCGAGCTACTCCGCCCTATCGAGGGGTTGCAGATTCGCCCTCCGGAGCCAGGGGCACGTCGATGGTGACCGTGGTGCCTTCTCCCTCGATCGATCGCAGTTCCACGGTCCCGCCGTGTTGCTCCACGATCGTGCGCACGATGACAAGCCCCAATCCCGTACCGGGGATCTGCTGGTCCGCGGCGTTCGAGGCACGGGTGAAGCTCGTGAACAATGAATCGATCTCCTTGGCGGGGATCCCCATTCCTGTGTCTTCGCAGCTCAAGCGGACTCCGTGGCCGTCGGCCGTCCGGGACAGGGAGAGAGTGACCGTGCCACCCGGCGGAGTGAACTTCACCGCATTGCCCACCACATTGGTGATGGCCCGTTCCAACCGATCCCTGTCCCCCAGCACCGGCCACGATCCTGCGATCTCGCCCCGGAGGGAAACCTGGCCACTCGTGGCCTGCGGAACAAGATTGGTCATCACCCGGGACAAGCATTCGGCGAGATCCAACACCCGGTCGTGCTTGGAGCGCCCCTCCTGTTCCTGGTCCAGGCGATTGATGAGCAGAAGGTCTTCGATGAGCAGTTGTAGCCGGTTGGTGTTGCGCTGCACTACCCCCAGCACGCGATCCTGCTCCGGGGTGATTTTGCCGTAGTCCCCGTCCTGCAGCATTTCCACATACCCGCTGATGGAGGTGAGCGGGGTGCGCAGCTCGTGGTTCGTGGTGGATACGAAAATGGATTTCTGCCGGTTCAACTCGTGCAGTTGCTCGACCGTCCGCTCGCGTTGAGCCGCCACTTCCCGGGCTTCCCGGGTGAACGAGTTGAAGGACTTCGCGAGGTCCACGACCTCCAAAGCACCCCGTGAGGTGTCCGCGACGGCGTCGGGTTCACCGTGCCGCTGTCGGCTCACGATGCGCTGCAAGCTCAGCAGGGGAGCCGCTAAGAGGTGATCCACCCGGCGTAACGCAACCAGAATGACGATCGAGGACAACAGAGCAGCCATGATCAGCGCCACGTTGGCCACCGTCATGGACCGGTTCAGTTCCGCTTGACTCTGCTCTCGCAGATCGGCGACGTCGTCGCTGAGACTTCGCAGCTCGGCCAGGGCCTCGTTCATTGCCGCTGAGGTCTGCCGCAGGTTGAGCTGCGGGCGCGGGGAGGTACTGTTCGGCTGGCGGGTGAGGTCCAGCCATTCGTCCACTACCTCGTTCATGTGTTGGATCTGCGGCAGGCGGCCGGCGGCGAGAGTTTCGAGCCGTTCACGCGCGTCAGACAGGTCCGCCACTGCTTCCACGTAATCCTGGGCGAAGACCGAATCTTGGGTGACCACGTACCCCCGCGCGGCGGTCTGGGCACGCAGCAGCGTCCCCTGCATTTCGTGGGCCGCGTCCACGAGGGGTGTGATGGTGGCCCGGGTGGTCTCCACGTGCTCCCGCACGGTTGCGAGTCCCCACCCGGCCGTGACTCCCGTGATGAGCAGTGCCACGAACCACAGGGCCACCAAGCGCTGCAGGATGACGCGTACCTTACGGTTGCCCGCCTTACCGGCCCCTGTGCGTACGTGGGAAGCTACGGAGCTCATGAGTCGACCTCGGTGAAACCCGAGCGCGTCATGGTGCCCCACTTCTGCTCGCGTCGAGTGAGCGCGGCGAACCAGCCCTCCAGCCGCCACCACGCGGTGAGTTGCCGGTATCCCAGGTTCTCGAGCACCGCGGCCACCAGGGTGATCCCCAGATCCCGCCAGCGGGGGTACTTGTGGAAGCTCAGTTCTTCTACGGTCACGGCGGCGAGGGTCACGATGATGGCGTAGGCGTAGGCCACGAGCATGAACAGCAGGAAGTACTGCCAGGACACCAGCCCCAGCGCGAAGCCGAGGGCGATGAGCACGAGTCCCACGAGTTCCAACAGCGGGGCGATCAGCTCGAAAATCCAGTAGTAGGGCACCGCCACGAGACCCAGTCGACCGTAGCGGGGGTTGAACAGCATGCCCCGGTAGGCCCACAGCGTTTCCCATAGACCCCGATGCCACCGGGTCCGTTGTCTACGGAGCACGGGAACGGTGCTGGGCACCTCGGTCCAGCAGATCGGCTCGGTCAGGAACGTGACCCGGTAGGGCTTGCGCTGTTTCCTCAAGGTCCTGTGCAACCGCATGACCAGCTCGAAATCCTCACCGATGCTATTGGCATCCAAACCGCCCACCGAGGTCAGCGCGTCACGGCGGAAGACGCCGAAAGCCCCGCTGATCAGCAACAGCGCATTGATGCGGGACCACCCGGCTCGCCCCAGGTGGAAAGCGCGAAGGTATTCCAGGACCTGAATGTCTGCCAGAGGGCTTCCGGGCATGCGGACCTCCAGGACGCGCCCGCCCTTCACCCGGCACCCGTTGACGGCGCGAATCACCCCGCCCGCTGCAACCATGGTGACCGGGTCCTCGATGAATGGCCGGGACACCGCGAGCAGTGCCCCAGGATCCAAGATGGAGTCCGAGTCAACGAACAGCACGAGATCCTCGCGGGCGAGGTTCACGCCCACGTTGATCGAATCGGAGCGGCCCGAGTTGGCTTTACGTACCACCGTCAACCGGGTCCGCCCGTCACGGGGCACGTGGATACTCGTGGGCGCTTCCCGCGCAGCCACATCCTGGGACATCCGGCGGGTCACCGGGACCAGGTCGAAGGCCTTACGCAGCACTTCAAAGCCGTTATCGGTGCTGCCGTCGTCCACCACGATGACCTCGTGACGGGGATGTTGCAGGGAGAGGAACGATTCCACGGCCACGCGGATCCCCATCTCCTCGTTGTGCATGGCCGTCACCACGCTGATTCCCGGCATGGTCCGGGACCGCATCAGTTCCTCGCGACCAGCAAACGGGATCCGCCGACGGTGCGATACGAAGTCCACCGTCGCGAGCCCGATCATCACTAGGTAGGAGGTGTTGATCACCAGGAAGTAGATGAGCACGGGCCACGCCACGAACGCGAGGACGGCAGCGACCGCAGTACGCAACAGCTCAATCCAGTCCACGGGTGGCACTCCTCATGGCGGTCAGTTGCAGGGCGTAGGTGGCGGGCAGCTCAGCGGGGCCGGGTGCGTTCGCGAACGCCAGCAGCCGCTCGCGACCCTGAGGTCCCAGCTCCGTGAGGGCCACTGCCGCGCGTTCGGACAGTCTCGGACGGGAGTCCGCCACGAGCGGGGCCAACGCTTCCACCGAGGAGTGCAGCCCGATCCCTTCGAGAGCGTGTACGGCCGCGAGCGCCACGGTCTCGTGCGGGTGGTGCGCGAAACGGGACAGTACCGGTAGATCGGTCGCGCCCCCGATCCTGCCGAGTGCAGCCACGAGCGATGCGAGGGTCCGGGGGTCGTCTTCCACGGCGAGCCGTTCCCGGACCACCGGGGCCGCCTGCGGCAAGGGTCGGGTGCCGATGACCGTGGCCGCGAGATGGCGCACGGAAGGTTGCGGGTGCACCGTCGCCTCCGTGACCACGCTGGCCGCGGACTCGTCGAAGGCGCACAGGCACTCGACGGCCACCCAGCTGGGGAGTCCGCGCGGACGACGTCGCGGCGCCACCGCGCGTACGACGGCCCGGGCCGCTTTACTGTCGCCGATGAGCGTGAGGGCGCGCGCGGCGGCGACCACCACGTCGATGGAACGATCCTGGAGCAGCGGGACGATCTTCGACCCCGATTCGCGCTCCCGCATCAGCCCAAGGGTCCACGCCGCGTAGGCGCGCCGGATCGATCTCCTGGAGTTCAGCCCCCGCAACGCCCAACTCGAGCGGCCGTGCGAGCGCAGCACCTGGGCCAAGGCGCGCGCGGGTTCCCCTTTGACCTTGGAGAGCATGGCGGAGACCGCGCGATCCACCACGCGTGCCCGCCGACGGGTCACCGTGGTCAGTCGGCTCAATGCGGCGGAATCCTCGTCCTACCCGGAGGCCACGGCGAGCATGGCGGGCCTCAGCTCGCCGATGAGCTGGCGATCCCTGCGTTCGCGCCAAAGCCGGCCGGCCCGCGATCCGAGGATCAGGGCAAGCAGGAAGATGGTGGCCCACACCAGGACCCACAACACCACGGACAGCAGTTGCGCGGCTACCACTGTCTGCGTTGCCACGGGTATCTCACCGCCCCCGGCCGAGGAGCGTGTTGACCCGGTGCAGCAGTTCCCGCGGGCTGAAGGGCTTGGTCACGTAGTCGTCCGCGCCGGTGGTGTAGCCGTCATCCACGTCCGTATCCCGGGCGCGCGCGGTCAGCAGGAGCACTTTGACCGTCTCGAGGCGTTGCTCCGCCCGAATCTGTCGCAGGACGTCCAGTCCGCTGAGCCCCGGCATCATGACGTCCAGCACCACCAGGTCCGGCGTACTGTCCGTGAGCACCTCGAGAGCCGCGTTCCCGTCCGCGACTGAGTGAACGTCGAATCCGGCTTGTTCGAGTTTGAAGAACACGAGCTCTCGGATGTCGGGATCGTCATCCGCCACAAGGATCGAGGGCTGGGCAGGGGTCACGAGGGAACTCCGTGTGCTGGGGGGGTGAACACGCTCCGCGGGGGCAGCGGGCGAGGAGCTACCGCTAAGAATATGCGAGTTCATAGGAAAGGCCGGGATTCCCGTGGCTGGCCGTTGCGCGATCGGCGTGCGCCGGGACTCGCACTCGGGGGCGGTTCAGAACACTGGCCGTTTGGCCACTGCGCTCCGTGTGGAGTGTCGGTAGCGTGAGGGGACGGAAGGAATGAGGTGCATCGACAGTGAACAGGATCATCGACTTCTTGGGTTTGAGAAGTGACTCCCCCGAGGACAGCTTTTGGTACGGCTTCGACCGCAAGCTCAAGGCCAAGCTCATTGCCATGTCCCTGATACTGGCGGTCGCAGTATTTGCGGTGGCCCACTTCTTGTTCCGAGGGATCGACATGTTCCCCGTGATTTTGCCGTGGGCTCTGGCGCTACTGGCGTTCACCTGGTCGCTGTCCGTGGCGAAGAACAAGCACAGGGGCTCCAACGGCCAGGTCTGACGTGAGGAAAACGCAGCACCGGAGTCTCATGGGAGGCAACAGCACGGATCCGGCGGCGAAACGGCATCTTCCTCACATGAGACTCGAGCGCTGCAGTTCCTTCACACAGAATTTCCCCGCTGCACTTAACTCACATGAGGCTCACCGAAGGGATGGCTCGGAACTCGGTCCAGCATCCTGCCCACCAGGACGCTGCCGGCCAGCAATCCGACCGACAGGAGCGCCGTTGGCACGAGCGGTAAGGCCTGCGTCAGCATGAGGACCACCCCGGCGATCGCCATGACCACCGTGAGAACCGCGCCGGGCCCCTGCATGCGGTGAAAGTCCCGAGTGGGAACACCGAGCAGGTTCGCACGAACGACCGCCCCCTGAGCCGCGCCGGAGTTCAACCGTTGCGCAAGCCGCCGCTCAACCCGGTCCAACACCGGGACCACAGCGAACAACACCGCAGCTACCGCCAGGAGCCACGGAAGCCTGGTGGCCCACCACGACCCGGAGTGAGGTTCCGGTAGCGGGAAACCCAGAGTCCACAGCACGAATACGAGACCCAGCACCACTGGCATGTGCCAGAGGTAAATGGTCATCGCACGGGCACTGATGGTCGCGCCAATGGACGCGGCGACCCGGGACGCGTCCAACCTCGGCTTGAGCAGCCGCAGCGCGAAGAACTGCGCGGAACCCAGCAGCACGATCGCGGCGGTGGGCGGATTGAGGTTCACCAGCATGTCAGCCGAGTACGGACCCCAGGTCGCCACCGCGAACAGCGTCAGCAGAGACACCGCAAGGCCGACATACAGACGGCCGCGCGGCCAACGAGCGGCGGCGCCGTCGTGGAACAGGAAGCCAAGCTGCTGCATCAGCAACCAAACCAGGGCGAGGTTGAAGAGACCCAGGGCGGGAGTGTCCAGGACGAACCGTGCGGCGTCGACGGCCACGACGCCGAGGCCCAGGGCAGCGACGGTGCCGCCAGGTCGTTTCTCGTGCCAGCGTGCCATGAACGGCACGAGCGCCGTGACGCCCAGGTAGACGGCCAGGAACCACAGGGGCTGCCCGACACGCAGCCGCACTTCCGCCACAAGCCCCGCATCGAGTCCGGAACCGCCCGCCATGACAAGCACCACGCCGACGACGCCGAACAGTACCACCGCGGGTACGGCCAGTCGCTGCGTCCTACTGATCACGTAGTGCTGCCAGGACGCTCCGCGAGCGCGCATCCGCCGCCACTGAGTCAGGGAGGCGAAGCCGCCGGCAATGAAGAACAAGGGCATGACCTGGATGAACCAGCTAACTGGGATGAACGAGTCGGTGCCTGCCAGGGCCACGCTGGTGAGCCGGCCACCGTCCGATGTTCGTTCGACGCCCGCCATCATGGTGTGGAGTGCGACGACCACCAGCAGGCACAGTGCGCGGATGAGATCCACGGTGGAATCCCGGCCGGTTTTCGTCGGAGCGCTCGGTTTTCCCGGACGGGATGTCGGGCTCAGACGAAGCGGCGGGGATGGGGTGCGCAGTTGGACTGACATCGTGACTCCTCGTATCAATGCGTATCGATTACGAGGAAGCTATGGCGCAGGTTCGCCCCGTTTCATCACTCTGGGGAGCGGTTCCGCACCCCTACGCGAGAGGTAGCCACCGCGGTGCCAGAGGCGTCAGCGCTCGGTGCTCACCAGACCCGATTCATAGGCCGCCACCACGATCTGCGTGCGATCGCGCAGCCCCAACTTGCTGAGGATTCGCGAAACGTGGGACTTCACGGTCTGTTCAGCCACGAACAGTTCTTCTGCGATCTCAGCATTGGACTGGCCGGTCGCCACGAGCTTCATGACCCCGAGCTCCCGCTCGGTCAGCGGGGACAGCGCCGCCGTATCGCGCCGCGTGCTGGGCCGGCGGGCGTAATCGGCAATGAGTTTGCTGGTGATCGACGGCGCCAGCAGCGACTCCCCCGCGGCCACGATCCGCACCGCGGACACCAGGTCCTCCGCCGTGGCGTCCTTCAGCAAGAAGCCGCTAGCCCCGGCGCGCAACGCGGAGAACACGTACTCATCCGCGTCGAAGGTGGTCAGCATGATGATCCGCGGATGCTCCAGACCGGGCATCGCCTTCACCGCTCGCGCGGCATCCAGGCCGTTGAGCTTGGGCATGCGGATGTCCATCAGGATCACATCAGGGCGAGACCGGCGGACCAGTTCGACCACCTCGCTGCCATCGGCGGCGCTGCCGACCACGATGATGTCCCGCTGCGCATCGAGTAACGCCCCGAAGCCCTGACGCACCATCGCCTGGTCATCCACGATGATCACCCGGATCGCGGGATCATCGTGGTGCGCCTGCGGCATCTGGTTCTGGGCCATGCCTTGAGGCTAGCCCCGGTGCACCGCACCCGCAGCATGTCTCGGGCGGGTCGCCGCGGATATCCCTCTCAGGTATCAGCACGGATCACTCCGCAGGGTGATGACCGGACCACGAGCGCAGCCCCACGATCAGGGCATGTTCACTTTCGCCATTGGTATCGCCCTTGTCGCGGCTCTCTGCCTGGCCCTCGGCACGCATCTGCAGCACCGGGTGGTCGCGGGTCGCTCTGCCGACGCCGCCGCTCCGGCAAGCCCGACGACGCCGCGTGCCCATGTTGTCCGCCGCATCTTCCGCAGCCCCCTGTGGCTAGTGGGACTGGCACTGCTCGTGCTTGAAACGGTGCTCAACGTGATTGCCCTGGGGCTCGCTCCCGTGGCGCTCATTCAACCGTTGGGAACGCTCTCCCTGGTGGCCGCCGTGATTCTCAGCCTGCGAGCGGCACGTTCCAAAGGAACCGATCAGGTTAAGACCCAGATGTCCAAGGGCGTCATGGCGGGGATCGTGATCACGATCGTGTCCGTGGGTCTGTTCGTGGCTGTTTCAGCGAAATGGTCGATCGACCCCGAGGCCTCACCCGGTCGCCTGCTCACGCTCGGCTGTCTGCTCGTGGTGTTCTCCGCCGTGGGTGCCGCCGTGGCCAACAGCTCAACCGGTCACCTGGCTCGCATTGCGTGCGCCGGTGTCTTGTTCGGGACGGTGGCCGCGAGCACCCATGTCCTTCTGTTCACGCTCCTGCAGGCGTTCGACGGCGCTGTGCTCGGTCCCGATCTCCTGCCCGTCATCTTCGGGGCACTATCAGCGGTGCACTGGTTCTTGATCACAGGATTGATCCTCGGTTCGATCACCGGAATGTGGGTCGTACAGACCGCCTACCTCAGCGGCCCACCGGAAACCGTGCTGGCGGGGCTCACCGTGATCGACCCGCTCACCGCAGTGGGAATCGGGGCGCTGCTGCTCGGTGAGTATGCGCCCATGCCGACCCCCGTCCTGATGACCTTGGCCGTCGTTGCTGTGTTCGCCGTACTCGGCGTCCTTTTGTTGGTGCGAGCGCACCCTTCGGTACTGCGACCCGCGCGGGCACCCCACGAAGCCTCAGTCGGCCGGCCGGCCCGAGCGCCGTCGACCCTCGCCTCGTACAGATCTACTCCGGCGCGCCATGGTGCCGCCGTCACTAATGAGAGAAGCTGGTCCTGATGTCATCATCATCCGCCACACGGGCCCCGTTGTGGGTTCGGCTCCCGCGGCAGCTCGGCTGCGACTACGCCTATGTGCTGCCGGGATTCTTCATCTCGGTGTTCGCTTTCGTACTCCTCATCCCCATGTTGTCCGTGTCGCTGGGCACGTTCATCGTCTGGGTGGGCGCGCTGCTGCTGCCCCTCACCCTGGTGCTTGCCGGGGCCTTCGCTCGACTCTCCCGCTCGCGATTGCGCCACTGGGGAGTCGATCTGCCGCGGGCGCGGTACCGCACCAAACAGCCGGGGATGTTCGGGTGGATGAAAACCATGGCGGATCCGCGGTTGTGGCTCGACTTGGTCTTCGAAACCCTCATTGCTTTTCCGCTGCGCACGTTGACCTTCTCGGTCGCGGTGTCCTGGACGGCCACCGCCCTGGGTGGAGTGACATATTTCTTTTGGGGCATGTTTCTCCCAGAGGACAATAACGGCCTGGTCGAACTCGTTCTCGACGCGACGTCGAACGGCGCGATCCCGTCATCGATCTCCGGCAGCTTTGCGCTAGAGGCCGCATTCAATTTCGTGACGGGCTTTGTCTTCCTCGTCTCGTTGCCCGCCGTCCTGCACGGCCTCGCCAGCCTCGACGCCCTGGTCACCAAGGCTGCGCTGGGAAACGGCGGCGGCCCCGCCTCCCGCGAGGTGCAACCCGGTCAGCCCGACCTTCCGCCCTGGGCCTCTCACCAAGGCCCGCGCACGGACAGCATTGCCAACCGAGCCACACGAGAAACCGAGCACTCCGAACCCCACCTCGCACGTTTCGCCTCTGCGGACGGCTGGGCATGGCTCACCACCGCCTTTGCCGCCGTCGTGTTACTGGCGATCTCCTGGCCCCTGTTCGGAGTCCTCTACGCCGTGCCCGTTGTCCTGGCGATGGTGGTCGCGATCGTTCACAGCGCGTCCTTGGTGGCCGCCGTGAGGTGGCCCGTGGTCGGGATGGTGGGGAACGCCGTCGCCGTCCTTGCTACCGCCGCGGTTACTGCCTCCACGCTGGGCCCACCCTGGCCGTGGCCGGTAACCACGCTGATGGTGCATGGTTTCGTCCTGCTGCTGGTGGCGCTCCGCCGACCCTGGCCCTACGCCGTGGTTGGCTGGCTGGTGGCCAGCGCTGCGCCCCTCCCCGCGGTGTTCCTGTTGCGGACGGACGTCTCGGGCGGGGCGCTCTCCAGCTTGATCGTCGCGGCGTCGGTCTCGGCCGGTGTCCTCGCCCTGGGTATTCTCGTGCGGCAGCAGCTGCTGGGCCGTTCGGCGCTTCAGGCGGCGCGGCGAGCAAGTGCGGAGGAGAGCGCTCAACGGCGTGAGCTTCAGGAACGCAACCGGATCGCCCATGAACTGCATGACGTGGTCGCCCACAGCATGTCAGTGATCAGTGTGCAGGCCACGACTGCGGAGTACCGACTCCCGGGGATGGACGAGCGAACTGCTGGCGAGTTCACCTCGATTGCTCAGTCCTCCCGACGCGCGCTCACGGAGATGCGCGGGCTGCTCACCATTCTGCGAGGCTCCGCGGACGCGCAACTGGTCCCGCAACCCACGCTCGCGGACGTCCCGGCGCTCATTGAATCCACTCGGCAGTCTGGCGCGCGGATCGAATTCGACGTGCGGTCCGGACGCGATTCACTGGACACCGACGTACCCGCGGCGACCGCTCTCACCGCGTACCGGGTGCTGCAGGAGGCGCTCAGTAACGCCGTGCGGCACTCCCCGGGCTCCGCAATCACCGCGGGGGTGGACGTTTCCGACCGCGGGATCGTCATGGACGTGGTCAACGGCCCCGCCGACGACGCCGCCTCGGGTTCAGCCGTTCCCGCTGCCCCGGGTGCCGGGCTGGGTCTTGCGGGAATCCGCGAACGGGTCGAGGCATTGGGTGGTTCGGTGCATGCCGGACCCACTGGCGATGGTGGGTTCAGGGTGCGCGCAGAGCTGCCTGTGGGCTGACTCGCCTCGTGGGGAGTTGACGTCGGGTATACGATTCCCACGTACATCTTCGGCATCCACTTCGGTGGTGAGTGAGCCTTCGGGCGTCAGGGGGTTGTCGGCTTGTCAGATGCCGGCACTAGATAGAGCTGCGTGACTGCGACGCCCGTGTGAATTTCATCCACGGTCGCAATCCTTTATGCCCTTTGAGGCATTCGTTCTGTCATCCCATTTTTCTGCCTGCCTTCCGTGACACCAAGGTCCGGGTCCTTAAACGTGCCTTCTCAGTGGTGAGGCGCGCGGGCAGAGTAAACCGAAAGCTTTCAACCATGCATTCACACACCGAATCCGAGATCCGCAAGAGCTTCATCAATTGCTCCAAGGGCGCTTCACAGCGCATCACCATTCCGCAGGACTTGTTCAGCATCGACTGGGAATCCCAGATCTTCCTCAGCTGGATCGACCCGAAATCCCCACGCACTGGATATGTAGTTGCCGAGACCGAGAATGGTTTGCGCGGGTTGGTCCTGGAGAAAAACCCTCATAAGGGCAAAGGTGGCGCACGCATGTGCCAGATCTGCCTGACCCTGCACCCCGGTAGCGGAGTCTCCCTGGTATCGATCCAGCGCTCGAAATCCGCCAAGGATCGCTACAACACTGTGGGGACCTACCTCTGTTCCGACCTTGCATGCAGCGACTACACGCGCGGAAAAAGGAAGCCCGAGGGCATCCGTCAGATGGAGGAGACCATGTCGCTCGACGATCGCGTGGACAGGACTCTCACCAATATCAGGGGTCTGATCCAGCGCGTGGGCGACGGCATGGGGAAGTAACCCCAGCCGTCGGTGCCGCTGGAGTTACTGGGTGAACGGCTTGGAGAAGATCGGGACCATGATGTCGCTGAAATTCTCCTCGTCGGCCATCTCCTTGCGGAAGGCGCGGTCCGGGTGCTTGTGGGTGAACTGCTTACGGCGGCTCGCCCACAGCGCCTCGGAGGCGAGGTACTGACCCAAGATGCCGCCCATGGACAGGCAGAACGCGGTAATGGTGGCTTCCAACAACGAATCATTAGCGCCGTCCATACCGAAGATCGTGCCCAGCACGCCCTGGTAGACCAACATGCCAGGGAACAACGGTAAGAGGACGACCATCAGTGAAGCGTTGGAGGCCATGTTGAGCGCACGCGTGAGCACCACACACACGGCACCCGCTGCGATTGACGCGACCAAGATTGCTGCGAAGGAACTGATGCCCGCGGTAGAAAGGGAAAGCATAAGGAGCATCACCACCCCGCCGAACAGGCCCAAGGCACCGAGCTTCCACCCGCGACCACCGGAGGCGAGCGCGAAGCCCGCCGATACCAACGTGGCGCCGAGCACTGAGAGGCCCCAGCGGGTGTCATCCATCTCGAGCGTCTCGATGAAGTTCATGTCCTCACCGAAGATCGGCTGCATCAAGTGGATACCCAGAGTCACACCGGCGACCAGGCCGGCGGTACTGGTGAGCACGTCAAGGATCCGGCCCGAGGCCGAGAGGTACCAGCCGGTGATGACATCGTGCACCGCGCCGTAGGCGGCGATGCCCGCCAACCAGGCAGCAAGGGAGGCAACGATGCAGACCGCAGGCTGGGACGTCGAAAAGAAAAGTCCGGAAATGCACGCGCCGATAACCGCGGTGAAACCGCCCGCGGCGAGGCTGAAGATCATGGGTGCCTGAGTGCGTACAACCAAGGCGTAGACGGTGTACACGGCCGCCGCGATGAAGGCGGCGCTGATGGTGGTGACCAGTCCGCCGCCCAGGATCAAGGAGAAGCCGACGCCGAACATCGCGAAGCCCGTGGCAGTCAGCCGGTGCCCGACGACACGCGACTTGGCCGTGACTTCTTCCATCTCGCGGATGGCTTCCTCGATGGTGAGCTGATTGAGCACGAACGCTTCGAGGACCTCACCGGTCTCGGTGCGCAGGCCGATATCCAGCGTGCCCGGTTCGGATTCGAGGATCCGGGTGCTGGGAGCGTCGTCGGGCTCTTCCTGGTGACTGATGGTGACCTGGCCCAAGCTGACGCTGACCGTCACGTTGGGCATCTCGGTTTTCTGGAAGATCGACAAGAGGGACTTGGTGGTACTGGCTGATCCCGAGCCGCTTCGGATCAAAGCGTCGGCAATCAAAAAGGCGAGTTTATAAGCCGCCTGTTCAGTTGAAAGCATCCGCTCACCCTAACCCCGTTACTAGGTGGTACACCAGTGGCGCTAGTCGCGGCGGGGGAGTGTAATCCGCGTCATGGCGGAGTTTTCGGTCTGCCAGAATCTGCTGACGGACAAGTAGGCAAGCGCTATGGGCGGTCTCCAGCGGCACGCAATGTACTGTGAGGCCAGTCACTACCTACAAATTATCAAAGGAGGCGACGGACAAATGACTCAAGATGACTCCGCTCGGAACCATGAGACAATTTTTCCCCCCGAAAATAAGGAGATTTTTGAAGATGGTTTTGCAGGAATATTCAAGGACGCAAAGCGAGGACTTCGTGATGCGCTGGATTTGATCTTAATTCATAATGAACACGAGGTGCGCGGAAAGCAGCCAAGATCAACCCTTAACCCACTGACACTCTTGCTTTCCATAGCAGCCTGGGAAAGATTCATTAGTGACTGTGGGTCGCTATTGGAAAGCTTGACACGGGAAAATTCGAATTCTAAAATCAAGTATTTTGCTGGCCCTGGATTACATAGCACCCCTCAGGGTTCAGCCTACCTCGCGCACGACAGGAAAACTACTGTGCCAAGATCGGTAGATACTTTACGAAATCTGACCGACGGAAGACTACCCGGCGGTTTTCGCATTCGAGGGTTTATGAGTTGGACGGGTAAATACCCTACGAATCCAGTAGTTTACAGGGGCCTCGAGGTCGCTGAGCCCCTCGGGGAGGCGATCAGATAACGCAATGGGGTTGCCCATCGAGCTTTACCCCAACTACCTGCGATTTCCGACGCCGAGAACTCTACAACGATTCAAGCTGGCTACGCACGAGCGGTTTTCGCTCTCACCATGCAGCTAATCAACCAGTCCAGCATTATAATATCTGAGACCAATGGATTTAGAAGCATCCACCGTCTTGATTCGGAGTGGTTCCATGGGCACCCAAGCCTGCTTCGTGGATACGAGAATCCAGGAACTCTTTGGCCCAAGGACTTATTTGAAGAAACATCAAATTTGGCATGATTAACATTGCACGCCCGACTAACCGCGCCTATTGTCGAGTATCTGACCAAGTATTCGCGCACCCTCGGGAAAAGCCGCAGGATTTGGACCCGCGTAGTTCAGTCGAATAAACGGAGCGGTGGGCTCCGCCGGAAACCACTCGGCGCCCGAAGCGACGATGACACCGGCGGTTTCGCAGCGTCTGACAACCCGGTCCAAATCAGTGCCCTCAGGTAGCTGCGCCCATAGGTTCAACCCCCCGGTCGGTACGTGCTCCACATGAGCTTGGGGTGCGTGTTCTCGCAAGCTGGTGAGAAGGAGATCTCGTCGTGACTGGAGTTGCTGCCTCAATCCTCTGAGATGGGTTCGCCAACCCGGTTGGGTAACGACATCCAGTGTGGCCGTTTGCAGTAGGCCGCTGACATACATCGTCTCGGCCGCTCGGTCGGCCAGGATCCGATCTCGGGCCGGCCCCCTCGCGATGACAGCACCAACCCTAAGCGCCGGTGAAACACTCTTAGTCAGCGATCGAAGATATATGACATGTCCGGAGTCATCGCCCGCAGCCAGTGGACGTGGTTCAGTTTCTATCCCGAAGTCATGAGCCCAATCGTCTTCAATTAGGAATGCTCCGTGCCTTCGAACCACGTCTACCACCTCCCTACCTCGTTGACCAGACCACTGAGCACCGGTGGGGTTGGCGTAATTCGGCTGAGAATAGAACACCCTGGAACCGCTTTCCGTAAAGGCACGTTCAAGCTGAGAAGGGTCTGGCCCCTGCACTCCTGTGGGCACCGGGATGATGTGCACGCCACTTTGGTGGGCGGCTAGAATCGCTCCCCAATACGTTGGAGATTCCATGAGAACCGGTTGCCCCGCCCCCGCCAATGCGCGGAACAACGAACTGAGTCCGCTCTGGGTGCCTGGAAGTACGATCACGTCCCGAGCCGACAGGGCATTTTCATTAGCCGGGACGCTAGCAGCGAGTTCCTGCGCGAACCATTGCTGCAGCTCCGGTAGCCCGGCGACGGGCGGTTGTGACAGGACCGTTTCCGTGCGGCCAACCCGGCCGACGGCGCTCCTCACCAATCGTTCGGGCAAAAGTTCTCGACAGGGATAGCCGGAGTGAAATGCAATGACATCGTTAGGCGCGCTTCGGAGGGCCGTGGAGACTGTCTGCGGATTGGTCATAGGTGACCGCAACGCAGCAGTCTGCCAACCATAGTCGGCGGGGCGAGAGGTCCGTACTAGACGCACAAAAGTTCCCACACCTGGTCGGGTTTCAATCAGACCCTGAGTGACCAGAACTCGTAACGCCTTCTGAACGGTCAGCGGGCTTACTCGGTATTGGTCGACCAGCGCCCTGCTGGATGGCAACTGCGCCCCGGGTGCGGCGTCAGCAATCCACCGGCGCAGCTGAGTAACAATCCTGTAGCTGTTATCGTTGTTCATGGAATATAAAGATAGCGTTATCGTTTCCGATCAACCAGTGATATCTGCTGTCCCGCGCAGTGGCTTGCTATGGGGATTCCTTGGTGTCTTGTCATTCTCTTTCACCGTCCCATTTACCCGGGTTGCCGTCGAGACCCTGGACCCGTTATTCGTCGGCGCGGGCCGCGCCGTCGTCGCAGCTGCTTTGGCTGCATCCGCACTGATCGCGACTCGGCAGCACCTCCCGCGAGATGGCCAGTGGTTTCGACTAGCCATAGTTGCTGGGGGTGTCGTTGCCGGGTTCCCTCTTCTCACTTCCTTTGCGATGACCTCCACCGCTGCTAGTCACGGGGCGGTCGTCATCGCTTTGCTGCCTGCCACGACGGCCGTTATGGCAGTGCTACGTGGCCGCGAGCGACCGGTGAAGAGCTTCTGGCTCCTGACGGTCCTGGGTGCCCTGGTTGCCGTTACATTCGCAGCCATTCAAGCTGGCGGTTTCGGCTCGCTAACCAGCACTGACCTGTTGTTATTCGGCGCGGTCATTGCCGCAGCGGTTGGTTATACCGAAGGTGGTCTCATGGCTAGGGAAATCGGTGCATGGCAAACCATTTCCTGGGCGTTGGTTCTAGCATCGCCCGTGATGCTGGCTCTCACCATTTACTCCATGAACCAGCACCCGCTCAACGGAGGACCAGCACAATGGGCGTCTTTCGCCTACCTCGGTATCGTCAGCATGTACTTGGGCTTCTTCGCCTGGTATCTAGGGCTCGGTATCGGCCCTATGGCTCAAGTGAGTCAGATTCAACTAACCCAGCCGGTGATGAGCCTCCTATGGGCGGTCCTTCTGCTAGGTGAACACCTCACCCTTGCCACGTTATTGGGTGGCATCGGAGTCTTTGTGTTCGCTGGTCTGGCTGTGCGGGTCAAACAGCGTTCGCCTATCCGACTGGGCCGGTGATCGGAATACAGGTCGCTGAGCGAAGGCATCTGGAAGATCTACAGAGCCACCTCTAAGCCGTACCAGCGCGTCTGGCGTAGCCCTTGGAACGGACGACGGTATACCCCGAGGCAGAAAGGGAGAGCGACGTAAGCTCGTAAACAGTACGACATTAGTGCCACGTGACGAATTGGACGGAGGATGCAACGGGATGGAGTTCTGTCGAAGCACTGCACTCCCTCACCTCGAGGGTCGACGGTCATGCCAAGAAAACACCTGTTACCGGCCGCACTCTCACGATGTTTTATCGATCGGCGTGATTGATGCGGGAAGCTCCGTCTTGACCACTCCCGCCAGCGACCCGGTCAACCTGGAAACCGGCAACGTGATTGTCATTCCTGCCAATCAGGTTCACGCATGCAATCCGCGCGAGGGTCGATGGCTATATCAAATGATCCACATGGATCAAGGGTGGGCCGCTTCACTTGCCCCGAGGCGAGAAGCCAGCCATCTGCTCGCTGAAATCAACGTGTTCAATCACCCCGACTTGCACCGCCGAGTCAACACGTTGAATACAGCTATCCACAAGAATGAAACCAGCGAAAAAATCGAATCCCAGGTCAAGAACCTATTTAAAGTACTCGATGTCGCCTCCTGCACTACCCTCAGATCGAGCGAAGCCGACCCTGAGCTGCGGGCCCTCCTCGCCCCAGTCTTGATCAGGCTAGGGGACGACGAGTCGAACCCGGCATTGGATGATCTAGCAGAATCGGTCGGCATGACGAAGTATCAGCTGGTCCGTGCAGTACGGCGTGCCACCGGACTTCCACCACTGGCATGGCGGCAAAACGCCCGCATAACTCAGGCCCGCCGAAAGCTCCGCGAAGGTTTGCCCATTACGGAAACCGCTCATGATCTGGGGTTCACTGATCAAAGTCACTTCCATCGAGTCTTCCGCGCTCATGTCGCCGCTTCGCCGGGCACCTACCAAGGCTGACTGCAAGAACATACAAGACCCGGCGCGCCCAAACCTCAATGCTTGTCAGGATCACCGTCATGCATGAGGAGAGACATGGAACAGTTCCCCGCTGTGGCAATCGCGCACTTCTTGGCGCTGCTGATTCCTGGGGTCGATTTCTTCCTTATCGTCCGAACCGCGCTGACCAATGGCTGGCGAAACGCCACCGGAGCTTGCCTGGGTATAGCCATCGCGAACGGGGTCTTCATCACGGCCGCATTCGCCGGTATCGCACTGATTTCGAACCCGGTATTACTCGATACCATCCAAGTGGCAGGCGGCGTATTCCTAGTTTTCATCGGCATCGCTTTCCTCAGGTCAAACCCCCAGATCGACGCCGACAGAGGTACTGGTGTGAAATCCAGAACTTGGCTCCGGAACTTTGGTCTCGGCGTCGCCTCCGGACTGTTGAACCCGAAGAATGCACTGTTCTACGTCAGTCTCGCCGCCGCACTTTCAACTGCGGTACCTCTTTCATTGGTGCTTTACGGCACCTGGATGTTCGCTGTCGTCCTTGTCTGGGATATTTTTGTAGCTGTCGTCCTCGGCTCTCGGCATGCCCTCGGCTATATGCAACGCATCATCCCCTGGATCAGTAGATTCGCGGGCGTATTCCTCGTCCTATTCGGCAGCAGCATGATCGTCGGCCTCGCCGTTCGATTCTTCGGTTAGCCGGCATGGCCCGGGGACCGGTCTCTACACGAGATAAAAACGTGAAGAGCCCAACTGAGTGAGACGCCGCTAAGCGCAGAGGCCAGCCGTCACTCCCCCGGATACGACCCCACGCTCCATTGGTTACCTTCTGGATCGGCGATGGTTGCCGAACGGCCTCCGTAGTCCTGGTCCGTGGGCTCGGCGATGACGGTGCCGTGTGCGGCGAGCGCACGGTGGAACACGTCATCGACCTCGGAATCGGTGCCCACCACCAAGTAGCACTTGGCTTGTCCGACCATCTCGGCTTGGGCATGTGGGTTGTTTTCGCGCACCGATCCGAACATCACGCCGCCGTTGTCGCGCCATTGGTATTGGGCGTGCTCGACGACGCTCGGATCGTTCTCGTTGGTATCCAAGGAGACCTCCTGAAACCCCAAGGTCCGCAGGAATTCCGCGCCCCGGACGGCGTCGGCGAAAGTCAGTGAATGGAACAGCTGTGGTTTCGTGTTGTGTGTCATGACTTCATGCTGCCGTGCCTGGGTACTGCAGGTCTTGAAGAAATGGGAACTCCACCTCTTTACTGGGTGACTGCCCAGCGAGCGCGTGCCACTCCCGCGACAAATGTGATTGATCGGCGAAACCAGCGGTATAGGCGGCGTCGGCGAGACTGACGCCTTGTCCGACCATCGTGCGAGCCCGCGAGAAACGGGCGAGGCGACTGAGTTGCTTGGGTGAAATGCCGATCTCGTTGTGCAGACGGGTGTTGAGATACCTGCGCGACCACCCGACATCGGCGGCGGTCTGGGCGACTCCACAGCCGTGACACAACAATCGCCAGGCGCGGCGGATGTCCGCGGGCATCGAGAATTCCTCGAGGCGGTCCAGAAGCAGCGATTCAAGAACCGCGAAGCGCTGAGGCCACTCGGTTTGCGCGGCGATCCGGGCGTATTCACTCTCCGTGAGTCCGCGTGGCAACTCGATCAGATCCACGCTGTGGCCAGCCAATTCGGCCAACGGCGCCCCGAACAGGGAGCGGCAACCCAACGGCGTCAGCTGCAGTTGGATCCCGCGCTGCAATCCGTGGGTGCGGATCAGTGCGGGAAATAGGTGCAGCCCGGAGACTGATGCCCACAGCTTCTGCGACTCACGCTCGCCGAACCACCCGACGTCGAGCGGGTCATCCAGGGCAATGATCAGCGTGGCCGTGGCACTGGGTACCCCGAGATGCACCTGATCTGCGTTGAGGGAGATGTCATAGCCGACCATCGGTCCGGCGAGGTAGTCCCGCAAGACCGGATGCGGCTGATGCATCGCCCCAGTCATGCGGCAAAGCTAGCACGGGGGTGGTGCCTCGGGGCCGGTCAGTCCTTTAGAATCGATGGCAGCATTCCCAACTCATCCAAACGGTGCACCACGTAAATGGTCAGCTGGTTTTGCCACAGACTGATGCCGTATCCAGCGGGATCCCGCACTTTCAAGAGAAGATTAGCTTCCACCAGCTTCTTCAACTTGTGGCTGCGGGACGATGGAGATCCGGGAAGGACATCGCTGAGGTCACCAGGTTTGCACTTCCCGCGCCTTGCAACCTCGTAGAGAACGTTCGCATCGCTCTCTCTCACCTCACCCCCAGCCACCGCGGCGTTTAGAGCCGGGGCGAACACTTCATCAGCCACGAACAGACGATCGGATAGCTGAGTCACCGAGAAGAGGTCATCCCGAAGGCCTCGGATCATGTAGCTGCACCACGCGAGTGTGCCATCTTCCGACAAACTGTCCGCCAATGCCAGGTTGTCGTAATAGGCCTGTCGGTCCGCCCCGAAAACCGCTGTGGGGTTCAACGGCCGGGCATCACTGGGTGATGTATAGCCCCGGTTGGTAAGCATGGCGTAGGTCAAGAGCCGGGAGACCCGTCCATTGCCATTAGCGAATGGGTGGATCCAGACGAATCGATGATGAACCAGCGTCACCTGAATCAACTGCTGTTGGGGTAGAACAACTTGATTAGCGAAATCGATCAACTGATCCATATCCGCTTGAACCGTCGCCGGGTCCGGCGGAGTATGCAGTGCCCCTGATATGGCAACCTGAGTCGACCTGTAGCTTCCCGGATGAGGGTCCCCCTCTCGCTGCAATCCGTTCACGGATAGCTGGTGCAAATCTCGGATCAACTTGTGCGAGATCCGGAGAGTTCCCTCCTCGACCAGCTGATCGATGTACTTGGTAGCTTCCTCGAGCTGAAGAATCTCTCGAACGGCATCCTGGGCGTCTTCTCCGGTGCTCTTTGCTCGTCGTGTTTCCGCGATCACATCAGCCACAGTGGTGCGGTTACCTTCAATGCGGGCTGACATGATGCTGGTCAACCCCTGGAACAGTCGCCGGAGCTCTAGAGTCAGCGGATCCGCCAGACGCTCAGTGCGAAAGTCCACCCTGACGCGTTCTAGATCGAAGAGCGCCGACGCCAGGGAACCATCGAACGGGATGTGTGGGAACACGATGGGCTGCATGCCAGAATTTTACCTTGGGGTGGAAGAGAATTTGAACTCCTGTCAGTAACAACCCTGTATTAGTAGGGTATTTGAGGGCACCTCACGAACCTCAAATTTGAACATATGCCCGTTCAGAAGTTGAATTTTCGGTCCCTGAGCGGACCTAGAACCCCTCCAACGCCATATTCGCGAACCGCGAGTAGTGGCCCTGGAACGCCACCACGATCGTCTTGGTGGGACCGTTACGGTGCTTCGCCACGATCACGTCCGCCTCACCGGCACGCGGTGACTCCTTGTCGTACACGTCCTCACGGTGCAGCAGAATGACCATGTCCGCGTCCTGCTCGATCGAGTTGTGAACGGTCACGCCATTGGCCACGAAATTGTGCGCGCCAACCACGGTGGCATCGAAGACTTCCTCGACACCGTCCTCCTCGGTGGACACGATGCGATCCCAATACAGATCGTTCATCGCCATCATGTCCAGGTCGTGGGTGTCGAGCGCTGATATGACCTCTTCAAGCCGAGATTGCGGCGGTCGAGTCATCGTCACCGTCCCGCCGTTAGCCACAGCGGATAAAGAGGAATCATCGCCCACCGATACGCGGTTTTCCAGAAGACCACGGACTTCATCCCACGCGTTGTACATCCCGCTGGAGCCAGGCGCGGCTTTCTCGGCCTTCGCCGCCCGCAAAGCAGAGCGCAACTGCGCCGCTGCCACCGCAGACTCGCCATCTACAGGAATCTGCTCCAGGAACATCAGCTGATCCTCAAACTCGTCGATCGACACCGTAGCGGCAGCAGAATCGTTGGAACAGGAAACAGCCCCCACGATCCCGAAACGCAACAACAGGCGAGCCACGGCGTTGGCCGCCGCGCGCGACGTCGTCGTCGTCAATGAAATCTCGCCGCACTCTGCGGAACCCGCCTCCGAAACCGAACCGGAAGAAGACCATGCCGAGCTCAGCAGCAACCGCACCTGATCCTTGGGCAGCCCGAACACGGACGCCGGCACAGTCGACAGCCCAGCCAACCGAGCACCCAGGGCGGACACCTCAGCATCACCCATGGCCATAGAAGAAGTAGGCGCTCCCACATGCCGCGGAATACCCAAGCGATCCCCCACGCCCAGATCGCCGAGAGCCCTCCAGCCCGAATAGGTGAAGAACTTGTGGTTCGCCGTCGCCCGCACCTCGCGACCGGAGGCCAAACGCAAGCGGTAGACAGGCTTCACACCCGTCGAGAACACATGTGTCATGGGCCGCTGCACGTAGCGCAGGTCGTCCGCGAGCGCCCACACCGGAACGTCCTTCTCACCCGACTCGTACAGGTCACGCATGGTCGTCTCCGCGCCAGTGTCCGCGCGCAGAATCCGAGTGTCACCGGTCAGGCAACCGGACTCACGCAGATCACTCACCTGCGGCTTCTTGTCCGTGCGCTGCTCGGAGCCACGGTTCAGCTGGGACAGCGCGATGACCGGAACCTCGAGCTCCTTGGCGAGCAGCTTGAGTGCACGGGAGAACTCGGAGACCTCTTGCTGACGGGACTCGACCTTCTTGCCGGAGCTCATGAGCTGCAGGTAGTCGAGCACCACAAGCTTCAGGTCGTGCTTCTGCTTCAACCGCCGGCACTTCGCGCGGATCTCCATGAGCGACATATTGGGCGAATCGTCAATGAACAGCGGCGCTGAATCCATCTTGCCCATGATCTGCGCGATCTTGGCCCACTGCTCGTCCTGCAAGGTGCCCGCGCGCAAGTCCTGCATCTGCAGTGTGCCCTCTGCGGACAGCAGACGCATCGCGATCTCGTTGCGGCTCATTTCCAACGAGAAGATCACGGACGTCATGTTGTGCTTGATCGAGGCAGAACGCGCGATATCCAGCGCAAACGTCGACTTACCCATTGCAGGTCGCGCCGCGATCACTATCATCTGGCCGCCCTGGAAACCGTGCGTCAGCTCGTCCAGTTCGATGAAGCCGGTGGGCACGCCCTGCATGCCCTCCCGGTTACCGGCCGCCTCGATCTCGTCCACGGCGGATTCCATGACCTCGCTGAGCACCACGTAGTCCTCGGACGTGCGCCGCTCGGCGACCTGATAGATCTCGCCCTGGGCCTCGTTGACGATGTCATCGACTTCGCCGTCCTGCGAGTAGCCCAGCTGCGCGATCTTGGTGCCGGCCTCGACCAGGCGCCGCAGCACCGCACGTTCGCGCACGATCTCCGCATAGAAACCCGCGTTGGCCGCGGTCGGCACAGACGCGATCAGCGAGTGCAGGTACGCCACGCCACCGATGCGCTCGATCTCACCGCGCTTCGTGAGCTCGTCGCCCACGGTGATCGCATCGGCAGGTTCGCCGCGCCCGTAAAGGGAGATCACGGCGTCGTAAACGGATTCGTGCGCCGGCTTGTAGAAATCCACGCCGCGGAGCACTTCCACCACGTCCGCAATGGCGTCCTTGGAGAGCAGCATGCCGCCCAGCACCGACTGCTCCGCCACGTTGTCGTGCGGCAGCGAGCGCCCGTACTCCTCGCGCGATCCGGACGTGTATTCCGACACCCTCACTCACTTCCATTCCTCAAAGACTGCGTTCCATTGTCGCACTGAGCCACGACACGGATAACACGCGTTCGCCCTTGGGGAGTACGACGCCGCTCACCCCCTGGAAACTCACGGGTTCCGCCTGTAGATTTGTTCCGTTTTATACCTCGCGGCACACCGAGCGCCGCTCGCACCAAGATACGGAGACCATGAGCGCCCCTAGCGACGCCCCCTGTAAAAGACCCGGTTTTCTGAGTTGTAGCCAGGGGTGGTGGAGCTAGTGGAAGTCGTCTCCATCATCATCGGACTCGTGCTGATCGCAGCGTGTGGCGCCTTTGTCGCCGCCGAGTTCTCCCTCATCACCGTCAATCGCAATGACGTAGAAGCCGCCGCCAAGACCGGCGACCGCCGCTCCCAAGGCGTGCTGAAGGGCATGAAGACCCTGTCCACGCAGCTCTCCGGAGCGCAGCTGGGCATTACGGTGACCAACCTGGGCATTGGCTTCCTCGCAGAACCCGCCATTGCCGCCCTCATCGTGGGGCCGCTCACCGACGCCGGCCTCTCACCCGTCGCGGCCCGGTCCACCTCCATCACGCTGGCCCTGGTGCTGGCGACCGGCTTGACCATGATCTTCGGCGAGCTGGTTCCCAAGAACCTCGCGATCGCCAAACCGCTGGCCACCGCGAAGGCAGTGGTCGGATTCCAGCGTGGTTTCACCAAGGTGCTGGGTTGGCCCATCCGGTTGTTCAACAACAACGCGAACAAGATCGTACGCGCATTGGGTGTGGAACCTCAGGAGGAACTGGCTTCGACCCGCTCTCCCGAAGAGCTCGCCGGACTGGTCCGGCACTCCGCCAATCAGGGTGCACTGGCCTCCCAGACCGCTGAACTCGTCGAGCGTTCATTCGCGTTCGGTGACCGCCGCGCGCATGACGCCATGACCCCGCGCGGTCAAATGGTCACCCTGTCCCCGGACAGCACCGTGCGCGATCTGCTGCGCGAATCCAAGGCCACCGGCTTCTCCCGTTTCCCTGTGCTGCACGAGGACAAGGAGCACGTTCTGGGTCAGGTGCACGTGCGTCAGGCACTGGCTGTGCCCTACGCCCAGCGTGAATCCGTCACCGTGGATCAGATCATGGGCGAGGCGCGCTTTGTCCCGGACACCGTGGAACTCGACGACCTCATGGACGTCCTGCGCACCGGTGCCCTGCAGATGACCTTGCTCGTGGACGAGTTCGGCGACATCGCCGGCCTGGTCACCCTGGAGGACCTCGTGGAGGAACTCGTGGGCGAAGTCCGCGACGAGCACGATCCCCAGGACGAACCACACGCCGAACAGCACGACGACCTCTGGACCTTCTCCGCCGCCCTGCGCCCGGACGAGGCCAGTGAACACCTGGGTGTCACCGTCCCCGAACATGAGGACTACGAGACCCTGGCCGGCCTCATCACCCTTGATCTGGGCCGCCTGGCCGAGGTCGGTGACACCGTCACGGTCGAGTCCGATCCGGATCCCGGTGAGGATCCCTCGCTCATCACTTTTGAGGTCATTGCCCTGGACGAGCACCGCATCACCGAGCTGACCGCCCGCGTGAGCGAGGTGCCATCCGAGGATGAAACCGAGCACGAGAGCCGGGAGCACCACGCGAAGGCCACCGACCACCACGAGGCCCCGAGCGGCGTCGTCGACCAGGAGGAGAACCGATGAGCGACCTCGCCGGACTGCTGCTCACCGTGGTGCTGCTGGCAGGCAACGCATTCTTCGTGGGTGCGGAATTCGCCCTGATTTCCGCACGCCGCACCGTGATCGAACCCAAGGCACTCGAGGGGAAGTGGGCCGCCAAGGTCACCCTCAAGGCCATGGAGAACGTCTCCCTCATGATGGCCGGCGCGCAGCTGGGCATCACCATCTGCACCCTGGCGCTCGGCGCGATCAGTGAACCGGCCATCGCGCACCTGCTCGAGGTTCCGTTCGCCGCGATCGGCATACCCGAGGCCCTGCAGCACCCGATTGCGTTCGCGATCGCGCTGTCCATGGTGACCTATTTGCACGTGGTGATCGGCGAGATGGTTCCCAAGAACATCGCACTGGCGACCCCCGAGCGCAGCGCGCTGGTGCTCGGTCCCATCCTGGTGGGCGTGGTCACCGTGCTGCGCCCGCTGCTGTGGGCCATGAACGGAATCGGCAACCTCATCCTGCGCATGATGCGCGTGCAGCCCAAGAACGAGGTCACCTCGGTCTTCACCCGCGACGAAGTGGCCGCCCTGGTCGCCGAATCGCGCCACGGCGGGCTGCTCGAAGCTAACGACGAGCGTCTGCTCCTGGGCGCCCTGACCTTCGAGGAACGCAGCGTCAACGGCATCTTGATCCCCATGAGCAAGGTGACGTGCCTGCCTTCGGGCGTCACCACCGCCCAGGCCGAGATCATCGCCGCGGACAGCTACTCGCGCTTCCCGATGCTCGCCCGCGACGGATCGCTGGCCGGTTACGTCCACATCAAGGACCTCATCGAGGAGGACGACGCCGCTCGCGACCTTCCCATCGAGGCCTCCCAGGTGCGGGCACTGCCCCGCATCAATGCGGACATGCCGCTGCGGCAAGCGCTGACCATCATGCAGAACTCGGGTGCCCACCTGGGCGCCGTGATTTCCGCGGACGGTCACGTGGACGGCATCGTGACGCTGGAGGACATGCTCGAGGAACTCGTGGGACAGATTCGCGACGACAGCCGCATGATCCGTCAGGCTTAACGACACACGCTGTCCACGGGTTGTGGAAAACCTGTGGACAGCGTGTGGAACACGCCGTGCGAACTTGTGCACGGATTGTGGACGGATCTGTGGATAACTAGAGCACGGTGGCCATCAACCCAAGCCAAAGCAGGGGCGAGAACACCAGCGACAGTACCAATAGAATGATGAATCTCCCTCTGAGCAGGGGGAAAGCAACCAGCCCGGCGATGCTCAATACCGCGGCAATGATGGACGCGATAACGCTGATGACCAGCCCGATCACCAGCACGAACACGGCCCCCTGAGGGTCCAGGGAATTGCCCATGGCAAAACTCCCGGCAAAGGCGGCCACGGCCAGGCCAAGGCAGCCCAGTCCAACCCAATAGAGCTGGGACCCGGTGAGTCCCCTGTGTGCCTTGATCTCCATACCGAGAATCATCACACGTAACCTCCTGGCTCGTCCGGTCGTGACACTTGGGAAAGTCATAAGTGCTGGTCAGAGCGTGCAAACACACAGAAAAGAACCCCGCAGATCAGCGACCTGCGGGGTTCTTCTCAATCACACTCCACGGACATCTCGAAGGATGTCCAGGGGATGAAATCAGGCGGGGACAACCTCGAACTCGACGTTCGCGTTGACCTCTTCGTGCAGACGAACCACGGCCTGGTACACGCCGGTGGTCTTGATGCGCTGGGTGAGCTCGACACGACGCTTGTCGATGGAGCCCAGACCCGAGGCCTCAACAGCCTTGGCAACGTCGTCAGCGCGCACGGTGCCGAACAAGCGGCCCTCAGCACCGGACTTGACCGGAACGGTCAAGGTGGTGGAGGTCAGCTTGGCAGCCAGAGCCTGAGCGTCCTCGAGGGAAGCCAGGTCACGAGCGGCACGTGCGTTCTTGATGGATTCGATCTGCTTTTCAGCGCCACGGCTCCAGGGGGTTGCGAAACCGCGCGGGAAGAGGAAGTTACGGGCGTAGCCGTTCTTCACGTCAACCACGTCACCGGCTGAACCCAGCCCGGAAACTTCGTGGGTCAGAATGATCTTTGCCATAGATTCTCAGTCCTCTCAGATCAGCGGCCGGCGCCGGAGTAGGGCAGCAAAGCAACTTCACGAGCGTTCTTGATCGCCAAAGCAATCTTGCGCTGCTCCTGAACGGACACGCCGGTCACGCGGCGTGCACGGATCTTGCCGCGGTCGGAGATGAACTTGCGAAGCAGAGCGACGTCTTTGTAATCGATCTCGGTGACGCCTGCCGCCTTGAGCGGGTTCTGCTTTGGTTTCGGCTTGCGAATTTCAGCCTTGGCCATCGTGGTGCTCCTTTTCGGATGCGGAGCCCGCAGGCATTCCTGCGGGATGGGTTGGATAAGTGTGTTTAGAAGGGGGGCTCGTCTTCGGAATCGGTACCCCAGTCGTAATTACCACCGGAGGACTGACCCCAAGGATCGTTGCCCTGTTGCGGACGCTGCTGCTGACCACCGCCGCGGCTGGCGTTGGGGTTACCCCCGCTGAAACCGCTTTGCTGGTTGCCGCCACCGGCGCCACCAAAGTTGCCGCCCTGGTTTCCACCAAAGCCGCCGCCCTGCTGGCCGCCACCGAATCCGGAGTCGCCTCCGAATCCGCCACCGCCGCCGGAGTTACCGAAGCTCTGGTTGCCGCCGTAGGAGTTGCCTCCCTGGCCGCCACCGCGCGAGTTCCGGTTGACCTTGGCGGTTGCGTACCGCATGGAAGGGCCGATCTCGTCGACTTCCAGTTCTTGGCTGGTGCGACGCTCCCCTTCCTTGGTCTCGTAAGAGCGTGCCTTGAGCCGACCTTGAACGATCACACGAGTGCCCTTGGTCAGGGACTCGGCCACGTTCTCCGCGGCTTCACGCCACACCGAGCAGCGCAGGAACAGGGTTTCCTGATCCTTCCACTCGTTGGACTGCCGATCGAAGGCACGCGGGGTGGACGCAATCGTGAAATTGGCCACCGCGGCTCCGGACGGAGTGAAGCGCAGTTCGGGGTCGGCGGTCAGATTGCCGATCACTGTAATGACGGTATCGCCAGCCATGTGAACCTCCGGTATCTGTGGACGCTGGATGCGAGACGTAGTGGGTTGTTCTGAAGCATCTCACGGGGGTGACCCGTCAGGGCCGTGGTGAGACGCCCTGTGCAGTCCGGGTGGACCGCACAGTCAACTCACTTGGCTTCGATCTTCTGTTCTTCAGGACGGATGATCTTGGTGCGCATCACGGCTTCGTTCAGGCCCAGGACACGGTCCAGTTCCTGAGCGGTGTGCGGCTCAGCGGTGAAGTTCACAACGGCGTAGATGCCTTCGGCCTTCTTCTGGATCTCGTAGGCCAAGCGACGACGGCCCCAGATGTCGACGTTGTCGACGGTGCCGTTCTCCTTGGTGACTACCTCGAGGAACTTCTTGAGGGTCGGCTCAACGGCGCGCTCCTCGACCTCGGGGTTGAGGATCACCATCAATTCGTATTCACGCATGTAAAGAACCCACCTCCTTCGGGCTAAGCGGCTGCGGTCCTTCCGCAGCAGGAGGTTCTGTGCGTTTGTCGGTACCGATCGCGTATCGAACGGCACACAGACTTGCCGAGTTTACTACAACTGCGGCTCAGTAGCCATTGACGCGGCGGGCCAGCCGCGCATTGAGCTGGGCGACTCGCAACGGGATGAGGAACAGGTCGATGATCATGAGCAGTCCCCACAGACCCAGGATGAACCAGCCGATGATGATCGGGGTGGTGAACCAACCAATCGCCCACAGGAGAACGTAGAAAATTCCCTGGAACGGCTGCTGCAGGTAGAACTTGTGCACGCCCAACCAGCCCAGGAAGAACCACAACACGTAGGACAACAGGGCGGACTTGCCACCCACCACGTTGACCACGGCCGGGCCCTGGCGGGGTTGACCCCACTGGGACGCTCCGGGGTTCTGTTGGAAACCGCCCTGGCGATATCCGCCGTTGGGTTGGTGCCCACCGGCGCGAGCGCCGTCGCGCGGGGGCAGCGGTTGAGGTTTGTAGTATTCCGGCTCTTGGGTCACGGTGACTCCCTCTTCGACTACCTCAAGTTTACGAGGCGTCGAAGGCCCGTTCGGTGTCGGTCAGCGCTCGGCGCAATTGCACATCGGTGGTGATGTTGTTCCCGGTCGATCGCGTGGTGACATCCAAACCGAACTCCACACGTTCCGTCTTGGTGCGGCCGTCTTCTCGGAAGGTCACCTTGGCCACGGCGGGGCGGTAACGCTGGGCGTGGAACGTCAGGGGATCGTTGTCCTCCGGTTGCAGCACCAGCGCGGGCCTCGTCTCCAGCTCCCACTTCACGTCGGTCACACCGTCCGGCAGGGCATCCGGCTGCGCGGTTTCCGATCCCGACGCCGCGCCCTTGGCCCATGAGCTCGGCGCAGGGCACTTCTCGAGATCCAGACGACGCCCACTTTCGCAATCACCGAGCACCACGCCGATTTCCCGGTCCACGGTCTCCCACATGCGCGGGGACGGCCCGAAGTTCAGCTCGAGCGCCAGCGCCTGCGGGTCACTGATATTGATGCCCCCCACGGCATGTTTACTGGCCACCAGGTAGGAGTCATCCGGCATAGCCACGTTGTAGCTGCCGGGTAAGCCTTCGAACTGCCACGTGCGGGCGGCGGTGTCATCTGCGGCGCGCAACGCGGCGGCGTCGGGCCGGACGGTCTGACCGTTGACGGACAGCGCGTCCACGGCAGCGGGGAGTTTCACGGCCACCATCACGTCGTCCACGTCATTGAGCTGCCACGTGTCGTTGAGGAATCCTGTGGAGACCAACTGGTCCACCGTGTAGGTCACGCGGTGGGTCTGCCCGTCGCCCATGCGCACGTCCACCTCCACGTCCGCCTGGGTCCCGTGTTCGGACACGGAAACAACCTCGTGGCCCACCGGTCGGTCGTGAGAATTCCGATACACGGAGTTGGGCAGGATCTGCACCGTGGGGTCGCTGGTGGCGATGCTGAGCGGGGCGAGCACCTGCCGGGCACTACCGCGTTCCAGCTGACCGAGGTACGCCTCCACGGGGGATTGCGGATCGCGCGAGACCAGGAAGAAGTTGATCACCGTGCTCCATACCAGCACTACGATCACCACGCCCGCAAGGATCAGCAGCAGCGGCTTGCGCAGTGATCGCCAGGTCGGCGGCTGCCAATTGGCCACCGACTGGATTGAGGGCTTGTTCATAACTCTTTCCGACGGACAGTAATAAACAGGTTTACTTTATAATCCCACGGAACGCGCGGGTCACTTGCGAGCCGCCATCTCGGCAGGGTCACGCGAGTTCGTTCATTTGAGCGCCGAGACCCCGAGGGCCAGCGCCTTGCGTCCGCGGAACATGTCGATCACCACGGCCACCACGAAGTAGATGAGGAACAGGTAGCGGATGACCCCCAGGATGTCCTGGGGTGCCCAGCCGAACTGTTCGACCCACGGCAGGGTGGGCCAGGCGTCGGCCGGCAACACCACGGTCGCCCAGTAGAGGACTTCGACCGCTTGCCACAGGCCGAACTCGATCCAGTTGCGACGGCACAGGATCACCAGCGGCACCAACCACACGACGTAGTTGAGCGAGTAGTCCTTGGCGAGCAGCACATAGAGGGCCAGCAGCAGGAACATCACCTGCACCACGGATGGTTCCCGGTGGCTCAACAGCGAGATGAGCAGCACGAACACGAGACCGAGCACCATGGTCAGCAGCACGTACTGACCCACGTTTCCGCCGTCCAGGGCCACCCCGGTGCGCGGTTCGATGTTGTTGTTCCATACGTTCCAGAACGAGGACTGCTCTGTATCGGAATCCACGATGGTGTTGAACTGCGCCCGCCATTGATCCCACGCGGTGAGCATGTAGGTGCCGTTGATCAGGATCCACGCGATGGCGGCGCAGATGAGCGCGCTGATGAAGTCCTTGATGAACCGGTGACGCGCGGCCATGATCAGGATGGCCAGCAGCACGACCACGGGGAAGAACGCCACGGACGCGCCGAAGCCCACCATGAATCCCGCGAGCGCCGGGTTACCGCGCACGTAGCCGAGCAGGGCGAGCATCATGAAGAGCACGGCCCACAGGTCCCAGGTCTGGAAGCCCACGAGCACCACCACGGGTGCCAGCGCCATGACCAAGGCGTCGGATTTCCGGGAGCCGCTGAGCGAGGACACCACGGCCACGATCGCGAGCCACACGAGCGCCAAGAGAATGAGGGAGAGGTCCAGGTAGATGCCCTGGTCCACGTCGATGCCCAACAGGGAGGAGAGGTTGGAGGCGAACCATCCGATGATGGTGGTGATCATGCCCACCAGAACGGGCTGATCCCCGGTGGGCCCGCCGGTGAAGAAGCCGTTGGCCACGTCCGTGGAACGCACGCCCATGTCGCCGGTGCCGATCACCGTGGCGCACAGTTCGGGAACGTCCTCCGCGAGGTTCCAGTTGGGCACTCGGCACGGCACGCGCAGCAGGTACGCCATCATGACCGTGTAGAGGCCCAGGCCGAGCAACAGCAGGCCGGAATTACCGCCGCCGCGCTTCTTGGCGCCTTCCATGCTCATGCACGCACTCCTCCGGTGGACACAGGGACGGCATTAGTCTTCCACGGCCCCGCCCGGTTCGGCGCTTGTGGCGCGATCCGGCCCCACAATTTACGACGCCGCTCGCGGACCTCTCGCACGCCTCGTCCGGCCCTCGGGACAGACCTGCACAGCTTGGCAACACCGAACCAGTTCAGTGGCTACCCGGCAGGTAGTGCGGTCAGACCGTGCCGATGCCCTTGGACTTGGCCCACTCGATGAGCCGTTCGCGAGCGACGTCCTCACCCACGGCACCTTCATCCAGGCGCATTTCGAGCAGGAACTTGTACGCCCTACCCACCTCGGGGCCCGGGCCGATGCCCAGGATCTCCATGATCTGCTGACCGTCCAGTTCGGGACGCACGGCCTCGAGCTGTTCCTGTTCGCGCAGTTCGGCGATCCGCCGTTCGAGGTCGTCATAGGCATTGGCCAGGCGCGTGGCCTTGCGCTTATTGCGAGTGGTCACGTCCGAACGGGTCAGTCGGTGGAGGCGTTCCAGCTGATCCCCGGCGTCGCGCACGTAGCGACGCACGGCGGAGTCGGTCCAGCCCGCCTCGCCATATCCGTAGAAACGCATATGTAGTTCGACCAGGCGCGTGACCTTCTTAATGGTGTCGTTGTCGAAGCGCAGGGCCTTCATCCGTTTGCGCGTGAGCTTGGCGCCCACCAGTTCGTGGTGGCGGAAGCTCACGGCACCGCTGGGTTCGAACCGGCGCGTGGCCGGCTTGCCCACATCGTGCATGAGCGCGGCGAACCGTAGCGCGAAGTCCGGACCCGGCACCGGACCGTCCGCATCCGATTCCTTCTCCGCGGCCTGATCCATTACCGTGAGGGAATGCTGGTAGACGTCCTTGTGGTGGTGCGCCTCGTCCGTCTCGAGCTTGAGCGCGGGAACCTCCGGGAGCACGATCTGTGCCAGACCGGTGTCCGTCATCAGTTCTATGCCACGACGGGGATATGCACCGCACACGAGCTTGACCAGTTCTTCGCGCACCCGCTCCGCAGAGACGATCTCGATCCGCTCCGCCATGGCCGTCATGGCCTCGCGCACAGGTTCGGCCACCTCCAGCCCCAACTGCGAGCTGAAGCGGGCGGCACGCATCATGCGCAGAGGATCGTCCGTGAAGGAGTCCTCGGGTGTGCCCGGGGTGCGCAGCACACCGGCATGCAGATCTTTGATGCCCCCGAACGGATCCACGAGCTCCAGATCCGGCAACCGCAGGGCCATCGCGTTGACGGTGAAGTCGCGGCGTCGTAAATCCTCGGTGAGGTCTTCCCCGAACGCGACCACGGGCTTGCGGGAATCCGGATCGTAGGCCTCGGCACGGTAAGTGGTGACCTCGAGCTGGAGGCCGGCCTTGCGCATGCCGATCGTTCCGAAGTCCCGTCCGATCTCCCAGTGCGCATCCGCCCACTTCTTGATGACCGCGAGTGTCTGGTCCGGGGTCGCGTTGGTGGTGAAGTCCAGGTCCAGGGCGTCCCGGTCCAGGAACAGATCCCGTACGGGCCCGCCCACCAGAGACAACTCGTATCCGGCGTCGGCAAAAAGCCGCCCCAGCTCGAGGGAGACGGGGTGGAGAGAAGAGGTATCGAACAGCTGCGTCATGATGGGCGTAATTGTCTCATTTCTTCCACCGCTCCCTGGCCCAGCGAATCCCGGGTCAGGGAGTGCTCGGGGAATGTGGCTAAGGTAGTAGGCATGGCTTTTCCCGTCCCTAGCGCGCCCAAGAGGCGACCGAACCAACCGGTCTCCGCGCTGCCCACGGTGGAAGAAGTCTCGGCCGGCGGCATTGTGGTGAACCTCGAAGATCCCACGCATCCGGTGGCCATCATCGCTCGAATCAATCGCGGTGGTCGCCTGGAATGGTGCCTCCCCAAGGGTCACCCTGAAGGCAATGAGACCAACCAAGAAGCAGCTGTCCGCGAGATCGAGGAAGAAACCGGCATCATGGGCCGCGTACTCTCTCCGCTGGGCAGTATCGATTACTGGTTCACCGTCTCCGGGCACCGCGTGCACAAGACCGTGCACCATTTCTTATTGGAAGCCACCGGCGGCTTCCTGACCACGGAGAACGATCCGGATCACGAGGCCGTGGATGTCGCCTGGTCCGGCATCGACGATCTTGGCCGTAAGCTGTCCTTCCCCAACGAACGGCGCATTGCTGACATCGCTCGGGAATACATCATTCATCAGTTGTAATCGCGCCCGCGGATCCGTTCCGCGGTGACTGCCGTTCCATTCCCCGTGCAGGAAGGCCTGTTTCATGCAGAGATCCGGTGCGCGTTCCAGCGCCATCATGGCGTCAGGAACCCTGATCTCCCGGGTTCTCGGTTTCGCCAAGGCGCTGCTGATCACGGTGGCCATCGGCTCCTTGACCACCATGGCGGACGTCTTCGAACTCGCCAACAACCTGCCCAACCTGATCTACGTGCTGATCGCCGGCGGTGTGTTCAACGCGGTGCTGGTTCCGCAGATCATCAAGGCTTCCAAAAACCCCGACGCCGGCGCGGACTACATCTCACGGCTCATCACCCTGGCCGTACTCGCACTGCTCGGGGTGACCGCCGTGGTGGTCGCGTGCGCGATCCCCATCATCCGCATCATGGGCCCGGGCTGGTCCGAAGGCCAGTTGACCATGGCCATCACGTTCGCCCTGATCACGTTCCCGCAGATCTTCTTCTACGGCCTCTACACCGTGGTGGGTCAGGTGCTCAACGCCAAGGGTGCCTTCGGTGCGTACATGTGGGCTCCCGTGCTCAACAACATCATTGCGATTGCTGGTCTGGTGGTGTTCATCTACCAGTTCGGCCCGTTCGCGCGCACACCCCACACCCTGGAGAACTGGACCTCGGCCCAGACCTTCTGGCTCGTGGGCATGTCCACGGTGGGCGTGATCGCCCAGGCTCTCATCCTCTTCTGGCCGCTCAAGCGCCTGGGCCTGGGGCTGCGACCCAAGTTCGGTTGGCGCGGCATCGGCCTCTCCACCGCCGCCAAGCTGGGCGGCTGGACGCTGGCCACCGGCGTCATCGCCAACCTCGCATTCCTTGCCCTCACCCGGACCGCCGCGATCCCCACCGGTGCTCGTAACGTAGACCCAACCGGCGGGGTGTCCGAGCAGATTGCCGGTGTCACAGCCCTCAACCAGGCCTCTCTCCTTTACTCACTGCCCCACGGTGTGATCGGCTTGTCCCTCGCCACGGTCCTCTTCAACCGGATGGCCGCCGCAGCGGACGCCAAGGACCGCGACAGCCTGGTCTCCTCGCTGTCCTCCAGCATGCGCATCACGAGCGTGGCCACGGTCTTCTGCATGGTCGCACTCATCGTGTACGCGGGCCCGCTGGGCATGATGTTCTCCGGTGGCATCGCCCCGGCCGGCGCCGTGATCGGCCAGGTCATCACGGTCATCGCGATCGGCGCACCGTTCATGTCCACCGCGTTCATGCTCGGCCGCGCTTTCTACGCACAAGAGGACGCCCGCACGCCGTTCATCGTGCAGGTCATCGTCTCAATCTTTACGGTCATCGCGGCCGTGGCCATTGCGCGCGCCCTGCCGCCCGAATACATGGTCTTCGCCGTGGCCGGTTGCTACGCCGCCCAGAACATCCTGGCCACACTCCTCTATCACTTCGCGCTCAAGCGCCGCATCGGGGATTACGACGTCGCTCGCATCCTGGGTGCCCACGCGCGGATCCTGGCGGCCTCGCTGGTAGCCGGCCTGGGCGGCGTCGTCGCCCTGTGGCTCATGGGCGGCTACGACACGGGAGGATTCCCGTGGCAGAACCAGGTCACCGCGTTCCTCTCCGTCATGGTGGGCGGCGTGGCTATGGGCCTGGTGTATCTGCTGGCCATGAAGGTGTTCCGGGTCGAGGAGTTCGGATCGTTGATCGGCCCGTTGAAGGCTCGCCTGGGCCGGTAGACTGCGCAACAGTTTGTCGTCGTGCCCGCCAACCGTGCCGGGCGCCGTAACTCGAGGGAGTTCGCTGTGTCCCAGCCCATTGCGCTCGGAACTGTTCTGGGAGGCCGCTACCAGGTCACCGCGTCGCTGCTGACCAGCGCCGATGATGATCACGTCCTGCAGGGTGAGGACCAGATCCTGCGGCGCCGGGTGTCCATCCTGGTGCCCGGTGACCACCACGAACAGCTCATGGTGGCCAATGCGCGCTCCCTGGCCTCGGGCTCGGGCAGTGACCGCTTCCAGATCCTCGATCTCGGACAGACCCAGGACACCACCTATGTTGTGACCTCCTACGCGCCCGCCGCTGATCTGCTGGACACCCTGCTCGTGGCGGAGAACGAGCTCGAGGACGAATCCCTGTCGGACGACATCTTCGGCGATTCCCGCACCGCGCCGGCTTCCCCCTACGTTTACGAGGAACCGGACCCCACGCAGCCGCACCAGGCCGTGCCCGCCGCAGGAACCGGTGCGGACGCATCCAACGATGCCACTGGGGCGCGCGACGACGCCCAGGCCGCGCGGAAGCCCGCCGTGACCAAGTGGAGCGACGACGAGTACGAGGCCTACGAGAACGCTCCCGCCGCGCCCTCGGTGCGCAACAAACTGGGCCGGGCTCGCAAGGTGGACCCCGAGTCCACCCGTTCCACTCTCTTCGATCGCGCCGCAGCCGGCGGAAGCGGTGCCGCTGTGGGTGCCTCCGCAGCCGCCGCAGGCAAGAACGACCCCACCTATGACGGCGACAACCGCTACGAAAGCTTCGAAGCCAACGAGGGGAAACCCGAACGACTCACCGGCTACCCGGTGATCGAGGACGAGACCCCCGGCCAGGGCCACTCCGGTGCCGCCACCCCCGCGGGGGCCGCCGCAACGGACGAAGCCATCGAGCGCGGGGAAGAGCCCGTCGATGAGTACTCCGACGAGTACACGGACGACCACAAGGGCCACCGCGATGACCACCGTAAGGACGGATCCGCTCGCTCGGGCGCGGCCGGTGCGGGTGCCGTGGGCGCGGCAGGTGCTGCGGGAGCGGTTGGTGCGGCCGGAGCCGCGAATGCCTCTGGAACCGGTACCTCTTCTCGGGGCGACGCCACAGGCGCCGGACACGCAACCTCCGACTACGCTGACGCCGACTACCCGGAGGCCACGGCCGGAGCCGCTGGTGGTTCAGGTGCCGGTCACGGTGGCGGGGCCACCGCCGACCCCGAGTCACCCGGCAAGAAGCGCAACGGCCCCCTGCGGGCCCTGTTGTTGCTCCTGCTGATCCTGGTCCTGCTGGCCGCGGTGGTCTTCGGCTTCCGGGCGCTGGGGTCATTGACGGGACAGTTCGGCGGCGATGACTCGGACCCGGCTCCGCAGGGCGAGCAAACGACGTCGGCGCCCCAGGAAAGCGAACCGGCCGATGATCAAGTAGAACCCCAGGCCCAGGACGTCACGCGCGTGACCTCGGATCCCAACTTCATGGCCGACACGGACGCGACCCTGAGTCAGGCCATTGACGACAATCCGTCTACCTACTGGCTCAGCTACGGCTTCTCCAACGCCGCCTTCGGCAACCTGATCGACTACGTGGGCCTGGCCGTGGAACTTGAGGAACCCGCGCCGCTGTCCGAGATCACGATCGACCAGTCCAGCGGAACGGGTGGCAACTTCACCGTGTACGTCTCGGACACACCCTCCATGGACGGCGCGCAGCAGGTGGGCACCGGTTCGTTCACGGGCCCGCAGATCACCGTGCCCCTCGACCAGGCCGCGCAGGACGGCGAGCATCAGTACGTTCTGGTCGTGTGGGATCAGTTGCCGCAGCTCACCAATCCCATTGGTGGCTATCAGTACGGCCTGCGCATCGGCGAAGTAACGGTGCAGTAAGCACCCGGAATATTCACGCCGTACCGGCACGTTCTTCCAGTAGTTTCCAGCCGCGCACGCGGCAATCCTCAGAAAGGTCTACTACACGTGAGCAATGATCTCGGCCCCTCCTTCGCGAACGCCGTGAACTTGAACCTGACGCCGGCCGCGGCGCAGGAGACCACCCCGGGCACCTCCGACGACGCCGTTCACGACGTGGTCATCGTGGGTTCCGGTCCCGCCGGCTACACCGCCGCTATTTATGCGGCTCGCGCGGACCTCAAGCCCATCGTGATCGCGGGCTCCGTGACCGCGGGTGGCGAGCTCATGAACACGACCGACGTGGAGAACTACCCCGGTTTCATCGAGGGCATCATGGGCCCGGACCTCATGACCAACATGCAGCAGCAGGCCGAACGCTTCGGGGCGGACATTCGCTTCGAGGACGTCACCTCCGTGGAACTCGACGGTGAGATCAAGACCGTCACCGTGGAGGACGGCACCGTGCTGCGCACCCGCACCGTGATCATGTCTACGGGTTCCGCCTACCGCAAGCTGGGCCTGCCCAACGAGGAACGGCTGTCCGGCCACGGCGTCTCGTGGTGCGCCACGTGCGACGGCTTCTTCTTCAAGGAACAGAACATTGCCGTGGTGGGTGGCGGTGACTCCGCGATCGAGGAGGCCACCTTCCTGACCAAGTTCGCGTCCAAGGTCACCCTGATCCACCGCCGTGACTCGTTCCGCGCCTCGGAGATCATGCAGCAGCGCGCGTTCGACGATCCAAAGATCGAGATCCTGTGGAACAAGGCCGTCAAAGACATTCACGGAGACACCAAGGTGGAGTCCCTGACCCTGGAGGACACCGTGACCGGTGAAACTTCAGAGCTGGACATCACCGGCTTGTTCGTGGCCATCGGCTCCGACCCCCGCGTGGATCTGGTCAAGGATCAGTTGGATCTGACCGTTGACGGCACTATTGCCGTGGACGGCCGCTCCTCGACCACGTCCCTCCCCGGTGTCTTCGCTGCCGGTGATGTGGTGGATGCCACCTACCGCCAGGCAATCACCGCCGCGGGCTCGGGATGTGTTGCCGCGATCGACGTGGAGCACTACTTGGCCGCCCTGGACAGCTGATCACAGGGGACTTTGTCATAATCGATCTCAACCATTGGTGAACCGGCCGTTGAGGCCGGTCAACCACCCGTTTGAAAGGAACTACTCGACATGAGTGCAGCCAAGGATGTCACCGACGCCAACTTCCAGGCCGAGGTGCTGGAGAACTCCAAGCCCACCATCGTGGACTTCTGGGCCGAATGGTGCGGACCCTGCCGCCAGCTGGGACCCGTGCTGGACGCCATTGCCGCTGAATACGCGGACAACGTGGACGTCGTTAAGGTGAACGTCGACGACAACCCCGCCATCGCCTCCAAGTACGGCATCACTTCCATTCCTGCCGTCTACTTGTTCGCCAACGGTGAGCTGGCCAAGACCTCCATCGGCGCCAAGCCCAAGTCCGCGCTGGAAAAAGAATTCGCGGACTACCTGACCCCGTCGGCCTGAGCGCGCAGCACACCGCTCACGCACGTCACATTTCACAACCGTCAGGGGGAAGACCAGTGACACCCGAGCCAAACACGCCCAACCTTCGCTTGGGAATGACCGATAGGCGTGTGGTGGGGCTTCGTGATCGCCTGATCCGCGCCTGCGAAGGTGCCACTGGTCTGTCCCCGGACACCGTGACCGATCCGTCCCACTTCGACGAAGCGCTCGACGGCGCTCTGCGGACCTTTCAACAGAACAAGGGTCTGATCGTGGATGGCGTGCTCGGTCCGGAGACCGAAACGGCATTGACGCAGGCTCAGTACACCCTGGGTGACCGACCGTTGTACTTCGACGCCGAGCATCCCCTACGCGGGGAGGACGTAGAGCGGATCCAAGCCAACCTCTCCCGGTTGGGTTTCTACTACGGTCACCTGAATGGTGTGTTCTGCCGCAAGACCCACTACGCAGTAGTGGAGTTGCAGGAGAACTTGGGTCTGGAACCGAATGGTGTGGTGGATCTCGACACCATTGCCGCGTTGGCGCGGATCAACAAGAACATCACCTCGTCCAAGGCCTACTCCCTCCGCGACTACGCGCGGCTGGAACAGGCCACGAATGCCCTCAAGCAGCGAGTGATCATTCTGCTTCCGTGGGCTTCATCCGGGCAAGCTGTGTCACCATCCGCACCGGAGCAGTTCACCGGTGATCAGGAGCGCATCACCACCGACGTGGCTCTGCGCACCTACGAGCTACTGAACAACGTGGGTGCCTCACCCATCGTGGTCGGAACCGAGAATTACACGACCAAGGCCGGCGAACCTGTACGCACGGCAGAGACCAAGGCGATTGCTACCGATGGTCACTCGGATGCCCTGGTGCTCACCCTGCATTGCGACTGGAATACCTCTGGCTCGGCCAACGGTGTGGCCACATACTACTGGGGTAACCAGGACGGTACAGAGACATATTCACCCATTGGCGAGATGGCGGCACGCTACATCCTGAAAGAGCTCGTCTCACGCACGGGTGCCCAGGATCTTGGTTGTCACGCTCGCCAGTGGGAGCTCTTGCGATACTCCGACGCACCCACCGTGTGGGTGGACTTGGGGTACCTGTCGAGTTCCAGCGATAGTGGCCAGCTCGAGGATCCGGAACACCGGGAGCGGCTGGCAGAGTCGATTCTCTGCGCTCTGCAGCGCATGTTCGTTCAGTCCAATGACACCGTGGCCACCGGAACCATGAGCTTGTCCGATATTGAGGCGTACTACAACAAATAGGACTCGCTCGCGTGGGTATGAATGTGGCCCCGATGTTTCACGTGAAACATCGGGGCCACTTCTCTGTTCGTCAGGTTAGTACTGGATGCCGACTCACCCCGAGACTAGCCGCGATCGTCTATCTTGGGATCCAGGACGTCGATGATTCTGTTGAGGTCCTCTACCGTGGCGAACTCAATGGTCATCTTGCCCTTACGAGCTCCCAATTGAATCTTCACGGAGGTATCCAACCGATCGGAGAAGGCATCGGCGATGTAGTTCAAACGATCGTCGTGGCGGTGAGAAGCAGTCTTCCGTTTGGTCGCGTGCCGCTTGAGCCCATCGGACAGGGCAACGGTCTCTTCGGTAGCGCGCACCGACATTCCCTCCGCAACAATGCGCTGAGCCAGACGTTCCATTTCCGCAGGATCCGTCAGACCGAGCAGCGCACGGGCATGTCCGGAGCTCAGGACACCCGCGGCGACACGGCGCTGCACCAAAGGTGGGAGACGGAGCAAGCGCAAGGTGTTGGAAATCTGAGGCCGTGAACGACCAATACGCTGTGAGAGCTCATCCTGCGTTGCACCGAACTCCTCCAGAAGCTGCTGATAAGCAGCCGCTTCTTCCAAGGGATTCAGCTGAGACCGGTGCAAGTTCTCCAGGAGGGCATCGCGGAGCAGGTCGTCGTCGGATGTCTCACGAATAATCGCGGGAATGGCATCCATGCCAGCCTTCTGTACGGCTCGCCAACGACGTTCACCCATTACGAGTTCGTATTTGGCTCCCTCGCCTTCACGACTGGGACGCACGACAACGGGTTGCAGAACACCCAGTTCCTTGACCGAGAACGCTAGTTCAGCCAGCTCATCCTCGTCAAAAACCTGTCGTGGCTGCTTTCGGTTGGGGTGAATGTCCGCAACGGCAATCTCGGCAAACTGGGCTCCGGGAACCATTGCGAGATCTTGTATATTCTCATCGCTGTTCTGGGTCGGTGATGTTTCACGTGAAACATCCACGGCGCCCGCGTCTGCAACTCCGGACTGTTCCCCAGCGGAACTCGTTTCCGACTCCTTTATCCCGTTCTCGGTCTTGGGGCCGTTCGTTCTCGTAGTCGGGCGACCCGCTGCAGTGGCCTCTTCCTCAGTACTCGTCGACCTCACCTTGTCGTTCGCGCCCTTAGAGGTGGGGCTACTCTTCCTATGGCCGTCTGCCTTGCTCGTGGGAGTGTCGACATCCCCCTCAGGCGTGGCCAATGTTTCACGTGAAACATTGCTCGCCTCGGCAAGCCGACCCTCGCCCGATTCGTCGGTTTGTTCGGGTGTTTCGGATGAAACAGAGGAACTCTCATGCTCCGTTCCGTCCGCTTGGACGGATTCAGTAGTCTCCGATGGCAAGAAGAACATGTCGACTGGCCGTCTCACGGTAGTGGTACTTCGCAGCGCTTGCCCCATATCGCGGCGACCTCTTGCCGATGATTTTCCGCTCTTGGGCTGAACCTGATTCTCGGCAGCTGGAGTCTTGGGCTGACTTGCGTCCCTTCTTTGCTGGGTCGCGGATGTTTCACGTGAAACATCCGCGATCGGACCCTCGGCCGATGTCTTCCCGCTGGCCCTTGCAGTGCGAGGCGACCGCTTAGTCGTTGCTGTCGTCTTCGTTGTGGAGGCCGACTGGTTCTCTGTCTTCTTCTTCCCGTCGGTCGTAACGGACTTCCGTTTCGCTGTCTCCTTACCCGACTCTGTGTCTTTAGGTGCGCTCGACGAGTCCTTGGTAGATGCGTTTCCCGAAGCAGACGTCTTCTGGGGAGCTGGCGTTTTCTTTGTGTCCGGTTGTCCTGCCCGCGCAGGGCTCTTCTTTTCCGAGGGGTCCGGTGAACTCGTTACGGCATCCTTCTTTTCAGCCGTTTCAGACTGCGTCACCGGGCCACTAGGAATGAGGGCACCAAGACCACGGCCGAGGCCGCGACGTTTCTCGCTCACAGGGATCCTTTCGTCGTTTATCCGACGTTCATCTTATCCGTGATTTTTGGTTTCGATTCGGTCCTAGTACACCGCGATACCGTGTTGCGGCCTCCAGAATCCTTGAAGTCGTGTTGATTCCGCTCAAGGGTTACTGGGCCATCTTGTTCTCTTCAAACTTTCACGGGCTGTGTTTACCGCATGGGTCTGTAAATGTTTCACGTGAAACATGCGCAGCGGGTTCATGTGCTCGACCCCCCTCTCAACACGCAAAAGCGGGCCGCGACCCTATCGGTCGCGACCCGCTTCCACGTGTCTGGAGTATGTTTCACGTGAAACGTTGAGCAATGTTTCACGTGAAACATAAGTGCTACCCCTTGGGGGACCGTGCCCCCAGTTCCACTGCTGCCTCAAGATAAGACAGCGCACCCGTGGAGCTGGGGTCATAGGTGATGACACTTTGCTGATAACTCGGCGCCTCGGAAATACGAACCGAGCGCGGGATCATCGTGTTCATCACCTGATCGGGGAAATGCTGCCGAACCTCGTCCGCAACCTGCGACGCGAGGTTGGTACGACCGTCGTACATGGTCAGCAGAATGGAAGACACCGACAGCTCCGGGTTCAGGTGCTTCTGAATCATGTTGATGTTGTTCAGCAGCTGGCTCAGACCCTCCAGAGCGTAGTATTCGCACTGGATCGGGATCAGAACCTCAGTAGCGGCAACGAAGGCATTGATGGTCAACAAACCTAGGCTCGGCGGGCAGTCAATGAACACGTAATCGAGCCGAGGTTCGCCACGTTCCTCGCGTGCTTTGGCGTACTCCTTGAGTGCACGCTGCAGACGCTGCTCACGGGCCACCACGGAGACCAGTTCAATCTCCGCACCAGCCAGGTCGATGGTGGCGGGCAGTACCCACAGATTGTCCATCTCCGGAGATTCCTGTACGACATCAGCAATCGGAGTCTCATCGATCAAGACGTCGTACACGCTGTCCACATCCGTACCGTGGGGAATCCCCAAGGCAGTGGAGGCGTTGCCCTGGGGATCGTTGTCGACTACCAGGACGTTCTGCCCTTGCTGCGCGAGCGCGACAGCCAGGTTCACCGAGGTGCTGGTCTTACCCACGCCACCCTTCTGGTTACTGATGGTGATGTAGCGGGTTTCAGCAGGGGGGTCGATCTTGGACTGCTTGAGCTTTGCCCGACGTTTGTTCTCTTCCACGAGCTTCCTCCCGAGAGCGGTATCCGCTACTGCTTCTTGCGCTGCCGTACCGTGCTGGGTGTCCGTTTCACGTGAAACATGACGACCTCGGTCGGGAACAACCTTTTCTGATTGTGCTACGGGATCCGGTGGAAGACCGAAGTCATGACCGCGCGCTCGGTTGTCCCGAGTATCGGCGTTCTGCTCCACTCGTACCACTTGTCCTCTCCGACGGTTACAGACTGTTCTGGGGTTAGCTTACCCAGCGAGATCGTTCACACTGACCCGGATCACAATTCGATGCGGACCACCGTGGTGGGTTCCCTCAGCAGATCATCTCCCACGGTGAGCACCTCGGCTGACCGAACACCGAAACGATTGAACTTCTTCTTGGCCTTATCGACCTCGTCCTGTGCAGAGCGCCCCTTGAGTGCCAGGAGCTGACCCCTACCTTTGAGCAAGGGGAGGGTGATGTCGATCAGGCCGATGAGGGCGGACACCGCGCGTGCGGTCACCACATCAACGTTCTTCAATTCCTTCTTCGCCTGCTCTGCTCGAGCCCGCAGCACCGTGACGTTGGTCAGCTCCAGGTCTTCAATGACTTCGTTGAGCCACTGCACACGGCGTTCCAGCGGCTCGACCAAGGTCATGGAGATGTCCGGACGGGCGAGCGCCAAGCACAAACCCGGCAGTCCGGCACCGGACCCCACGTCCACGACCCGTGCCTTCTCGGGGATCAGTTCCTGCACGACCGCGCAGTTGAGCACGTGACGTTCCCAGAGCCGGGGGGCTTCACGCGGGCCGATCAGGCCGCGAACAATCCCGGAGGACGCCAAGTGCTCCGTGTATCGCTTGGCCAGATCGAGCCTGTCCCCGAACAACTGCTGAGCAGCCTCCAGCTCGGCACCCTCCAACGGGGGTGCCGGCTGTGGATCGGGAGCGGGCCTGGACTCAGCGGGAGCCTGTGAAGGCCCGGGAGCGGCGTCGTTCGCCTTGGACGAGCGTGACTGTGCCACAGACCTAGCCCGCTGCCGAGATGACGATGTGGCGACCGGCGCCCTCGCCCTCGGACTCGGAGATCAGGCCGGCCTCGGCCACGGCGTCGTGAATAATTTTGCGCTCGTAAGCGGACAGGGGATCCAGGTGCACGCTGTCACCGGTGGACTGAACCTGGGTCACGGCCTGCTCCGCCATCTCGCGTAGCGCCCCGGCACGTTCCTCGCGGTAACCGGCAACGTCCAGAACCAAGCGGCTGCGACGCTCCGTGGCGGACAGTACCGCCAGCCGCACCAGCTCCTGCAGGGAATCCAGAACCTCGCCCTTGGGCCCCACGAGGGCCTCGAGTTCGGCGTCCTGATCGTCCTCGGTCACCACGGACACGTACGTGCGGCCGTCGCGGACCTCGATGTCTATGTCACCGTCGATGTCAGCGGTATCGAGCAGCTCCTCGATGTAGTCGGCCGCGATCTCGCCTTCTTCCTCAAGGGGGCTGAGCTGGGCTTCCAAGACGTCGCCGGACTGTTCCTCGGCCACAGTGTCCTGGTTGTTATCGTTCTCGTTCATTCGACGCTCTCCCTCAGGACCCTTGCTTCTTGCGGATCTGCTGCTGCTTCTGACGCTTCTTGGACACGGGCTGCTTGCGCTGGCCCGCGGCCGCGCGCTGACGCTGCTCTTCCAGCTTCTCCTCGTGCTCTTCCTTGGTCACGCCCACCGGGGGCAGACCTTTGGCGGCACGACGTTCGTTGAGCTCACGCTCGGCCTGGGAACCCGGGGTGGGGTTGTTGCGGATAACCCACCACTGCTGGCCCATGGACCACAGGTTGGACACGGTCCAGTAAATGAGCACACCCAGCGGGAAGTTGATGCCACCGATCGCGAAGACCAAGGGGAACAGGTAGAGCATCATCTGCTGCTGGCGGTACATGGGCGACTGCTTGGCAGCATCGCTCATGTTGCGCACGGTCAGCTGCTTCTGCGTGATGAACTGCGTGGCGGACATCGCCACGATCATGACAATCGCCAGCACCACGGTCGCGGTGTGGTTGCCGGCACCGGGCTGCATCAGGGTGGAGAACAGGGGAGCGCCAAAAATGGTGGACGCGTTGAACTGCTCGACCAGCTGCGGGGTCAGAACGTGGATCGACTCGCCCTTACCGGCGGCCTCGGGGACAGAGCGCAGCACCTGGAACAAGGCGAAGAAGATGGGCATCTGCACCAGGATGGGCAGGCACGCCGAGAACGGGTTGGACCCGTGGTTCTTGTACAGGGCCATCTGCTCTTCGGCCATGGCCTGGCGCGAGAGCTGGTCCTTCTTGCCCTTGTACTTGGCCTGCAGCTTGGCCATTTCCGGCTGCAGTTCCTGCATGCCTCGCATGGACTTGATCTGCTTCAAGAACAAGGGAATGGTGAGCGTACGCATCACCAGGGTCAGACCCACGATCGACAACACCCAGGTGATACCCGAAGTCGGGTCCATGCCAATGGCGGTGAGCAATTCGTGGAAGACCCACAGCACCGCCGAAACGGCCCAGCTGAAGGGGAAGAGGATGATGTCGAAGAAATTCATCGAACGTTGGCTCCTTGGGTCACGCCGTGGTGGTGACCTGGGCGGTCGCACGTGGTCTCACGCGCGAGGTTCGGGTGGTTGAGCAGCATGATTTTCGGCGTTTCGGACAGCGAGTGGAACTCTCGCCCACCGTCCGGAACTCGGTCGATTCCGCCCGCCGCCCAAGGATGACAGCGCAACAGGCGCTTGACGCTCAACCCCAGTCCGCGAGCCACACCGTGAACGGTGAAGGCTTCGAGTGCGTAGGCCGAGCATGACGGGAAGTAACGGCACACATCCCCGTAGAGCGGGGACACAATGGATCGATACAGTTTGAGCAGTGCAATGCACAGGTTCTGCGGAGCGTACTTGATGGCACCAAGTGCACTGTGCGCCCTGCGGTACTCGTGAGGCGCTCGGTTCAGGAGAGCGTCGGCTTCCACCCGGTCTTCCACGTGTGCGCCTCCTCCAATACCTTGCACATCGAACGGTACGGCATTGCCCTGGGCGATGCCGAAGTCTGTTGCTATCCGGCCTTCCGGACCGCGCTCAAATACGCGCCCCGGTAGTCGTCGCCAAGTTCGCTCCAGGCCGCACCCGCCGAGGCGGGTAGGGCCCGCACGACCACATCGTGGCCGGTGGGACGCGATCGGACCGTGTCAGCGGCAAGTTCTCGCAACCGGCGTTTGACCTTGTTACGAACCACCGCGTTACCCACGGCCTTGGAGACCACGAATCCCACTCGGGTCGGCTGGTCCTGCTCACTCACGCGTACGGATACGACGACGTTCCGGCGTCCACTACGGGCGCCGGAACGTACGGTTGCAGAAAACTGCGCCGAGGTGCGCATCCGATGCTGGACTGGCAGCACGGTGCGAGGCCTCTACAACTTAGGCCGACAGAGAAGCGCGACCCTTGCCACGGCGGGCATTCAGGATGGCGCGGCCTGCGCGGGTGCGCATACGAGCGCGGAAGCCGTGCTTACGGGCACGACGGCGGTTATTCGGCTGGAAAGTCCGCTTGGTCATTAGTCACTCCACAAGGTTGGGACAACGGTGCTTGAACCGTGCGGTTGCACGGGATGGGCACGCGGTAGGTATTTGGGTGCGTAGGCACGGCAGAAAGGCCCGAGCATAAACGCACAAGACTGATTTACAGTAGTCAATCGCCCGCCCCCGGTCAAATCAGGGGTTCGTCACGATCTTCTCCACAGGTGTGAATTCACAGGCTGTGGATCGTGTGGACAAGGGCCCCGGGAGACGACTGTGAACGAGGTTATCCCCAGGCGCGAACTACAAGGTTGTAGTTCTCCACAATGGCTGAATGGGGCTATGAAGTGCCGTGATGCATGTTCTAGGCTGTCCGTTACGGGTTCCCCCACTCTGGTTTATCCACTGCTGTGTATAACTCTGTGGAAAACTAGCCTCGACCCGCCGCTACCGTCAGGAGAATTTCATGCACCAGGACAATCAGCCCCTGCTCCAACAGTGGGCCGAATGCGTCCGGTACATGAAGGAACATCCCAGCGTGACGGGCCGGTCCCGGGGCTTCATCTCGTTGTCCGAGCCCCAGGGCCTCATGGGTACCACCCTTCTGGTGGCCGTCCCCAACGAGCGCACCCGCGAGTACTTCCAGCACCGCAGCATGGCGGCCGTTCTGGACGAGGCCGTGGGCCGGGTTTTCGGCCCCGAGACTTTGGTCGCCTTTGTCGTGGACACCGAACTCGGACTGACCCCGCCGGAGAACGAGGCTCCCGCGCCGGCTGTTGATTCACAAGTTCCCTCGATCGAGGAGCTCGAGGCCGAACGTAACCGCAGCACCCCCACCGCACCTCCCACCCCCGGCGTGGATGTGCCGCGTACCGATCACCCGAGTCCGATGCCGAGCGGGCTGACCGACACCATGGCCGCGGAATCGACCACGCGTCATTACGAGGATCTGCCCCCGCGTCGAGATCCGCAGGCGGCGCCTCCCGCGCGGCCGCGTGAACCGCTGAGCACCACTAATGGAACGGACACCAGCCCCTCGGATGCCGAATGGGATAGTTCCGCGCGGTTGAACCCCAAGTACGTATTCGACTCGTTCGTGATCGGCCAGTCCAACCGTTTCGCCCACGCCGCGGCCTTTGCCGTGGCAGAAACGCCGGCCAAGGCATATAACCCGCTGTTCATATACGGGGATTCGGGGCTGGGTAAGACCCACTTGCTGCACGCCATCGGGCACTACGCCAAGCGGCTCTACCCCAAGTTGCGCGTGCGCTACGTGAACTCCGAAGAGTTCACCAACGACTTCATCAATTCGATTCGTGATGACGAGGGTTCCTCGTTCAAGGGCATCTACCGCAACGTGGACATGCTGCTGATCGACGACATCCAGTTCCTGGCCGGCAAGGAACACACGCAGGAAGAGTTCTTCCACACGTTCAACGCTCTGCACAATCACGAGAAGCAGATCGTGATCACCTCCGACATGCCGCCCAAACAGCTCACCGGTTTTGCCGAGCGTATGCGGTCCCGGTTCGAGTGGGGTCTGATCACCGATGTGCAGCCGCCCGAGTTGGAGACGCGTATCGCGATCCTCCGCAAGAAGGCCATTAGTGAGGGTATGGACGCCCCCGATGACGTGATGGAGTACATCGCCTCGCACATCTCCACCAACATTCGCGAGCTCGAGGGCGCGCTGATCCGCGTCACCGCCTTCGCATCGCTGAACAAGCAAGCGGTGGACCTGCCGTTGGCCGAGCTGGTTCTGAAGGATCTGATCACCGAGGACGGCGGGCAGGAAATCACGGCCGCTTCGATCCTGGGTCAGACCGCTGCCTTCTTCAACATCACCCTGGACGAGCTCAAGTCCAAGTCCCGCACCCGCACGCTCGTGACCGCGCGACAGATCGCGATGTACCTACTGCGCGAACTCACGGACATGTCCCTGCCCAAGATCGGCCAGGAACTGGGCGGGCGCGATCACACCACGGTGATGCACGCGGACCGCAAGATTCGCACCCTGATGGCCGAGCGTCGTCAGATTTTCGACCAGGTCACCGAGTTGACCAACCGCATCAAGCAGCAGTCCCGCGAGGGCTGAGTTCGCATTTCGACAATTCTTCAGGGTCCCGGCCAGTTGGCCGGGACCTTCTTTTTGTGATTTGTCCACAGCTTCGCACCGCTCAGGACCAGTGACGACGACGCTCCATGCACAGTTCCCGGTGGCCGTGTGGACGGGTTGTGCACAACCTGAAATCAGCCAATGTGGAAAACTTTGTGGACAACGTTCGTGCTTCGGTGGATAAGCATCCGTGTTCGGGGGACGACCCTGTGGATCCCGCGGAATACCGCGGAAGTTGTGCACTGAGCGACCACAGACGGACCCGAAGTTAAGCACAGGACGTCAACAGGCTCGAACCGTTCAAACAGCGGGAAGCAGGCAGTTATCCACAGTTTCCACATGGGTTATTAACACTCTTACCCTTAAAGAGAAATCCACCGAATAACAAAAATCTTGCCCCGCACGGCCCGCCTCGAGCCCGGTCGAGAACCTGTAATTACAAATTTCCGCACTCCACCGCAGTGCTGCGGGCTCGATACTCGCCGCTCAAGGCGGATACGATGCACACGGCGAGTTACACATTTTTTAGACCAAAGGGGCATTGCCGTGAAGTTCTCCGTCGAGCGCGACGTACTGGCTGAAGCAGTCACATGGACGGCACGATCCTTGTCACCACGCCCGCCGGTACCCGTACTCTCCGGACTCCTCATCAAGGCCGACAACGGATCACTGTCGATCGCAAGCTTTGACTACGAGATCTCTGCTCGCCTGACCATCAGTGCCGATGTCCAGGAAGAAGGCACCACCCTGGTCTCCGGTCGGCTTCTTGCGGACATTTGCCGTTCCTTGCCCTCGGCACCCGTCCAGGTCGAAGCCGACGGCGGAAAAGTCACGCTCACGTGTAAGTCGTCCAAGTTCAATCTCGCGGCCATGCCGGTCGATGACTACCCGCAGCTGCCGGCCCTTCCCGAGCTCTCGGGTGTCATCACCGGTGACGAGTTCGCCCATGCCGTAGGCCAGGTCAACATTGCCGCGTCCAAGGACGACACCCTGCCGATCCTGACCGGTGTCCGTATGGAGATCGAGGGCGAGAAGATCACATTGCTCGCGACCGACCGTTACCGATTGGCCATGCGTGAGCTCACGTGGCGCCCCTCGGATCCCACGATCTCCACTGCTGCGTTGATCAAGGCCAAAACGCTGAACGACATCGCTAAGACCCTCGGCGCCTCCGGTGATGTGAACGTGGCACTGGCGGACAACGCGGAACTGGTCGGGTTCGAGTCCGGGGGGCGCCGAACCACCAGTCTCCTGATCGACGGCGAATACCCCAAGATTCGGTCGCTGTTCCCCGAGAACACCCCCATCACGGCCGCGGTGAAGACCGCCGATTTGGTGGAAGCGGTTCGCCGCGTGTCCCTGGTTGCTGAGCGCAACACCCCGGTTCGTCTGGCTTTCACCCAGGGTCAGGTCGCCCTGGACGCCGGCACGGGCGAGGACGCCCAGGCCTCCGAGGTCCTGGACGCTCAGCTGAACGGAGACGACATCACGGTGGCGTTCAATCCCACCTACCTGTCGGAGGGCCTGCACGCGTTCGATTCTCAGTACGTGCGGTTTTCTTTCACTGCTCCACCCAAGCCCGCGGTTCTCTCCGCCCAGGCAGAGCAGGACGGCGAGGACAACGTGGATTACAAGTACCTGCTGATGCCGGTGCGGTTGCCCAACCAGTGATCGTGTGTTCGTAGACCACCTGTCCCTGCTGGATTTCAGGACCTACGCAAGTCTCGATCTGGCCCTGGACCGCGGGCTGACCGTCTTCGTAGGTCCCAATGGTGTGGGCAAAACCAACGTGGTCGAGGCCATCGACTGGGCAGCCAACCTGTCTTCCCATCGCGTGGCCAGCGATACCCCACTGATCAAAACCGGTTCCGAGCGAGCCATCGTGAGAATTCGGGTCCGTCGCGCCAGCCAGCAAACGGTTCTGGAATTCGAGCTCAACGAGGGTCGGGCCAATCGGGTACAGATCAACCGGGCCGCTGCGGTGCGCGCACGGGAAGCCGTGGGCATTCTTCACACCGTGGTGTTCTCCCCGGAGGACCTGACCTTGGTCAAGGGCGATCCGGGGCATCGGCGGAAGTTCCTGGATGATTTGGCAACTTCCATGCGTCCGGTGCTCGCGGCCGCTCGCAGTGATTACGAACGAGCTCTGAGACAGCGCAATGCACTGCTGAAATCGGCTCGTTACTCCCGCCAGAACTCGGAATCCCACCAGGCCACGTTGGCCGTGTGGAATGAACAACTCGCGCGGGCCGGCGCCGCCGTCATGGGCGCCCGGTTACAGCTGCTCAAGGCGCTGGAACCCGAGGTGGACCGGGCTTATCAGCAACTCACGGACGGACCCAAGCACGTAGAGCTGCGCTACGAGTGCTCGTCGTTGGATCCTTCTTCGGACGCCGCAGCGCTGGAACATTTCTCCGTGGAAGACCTCTACGAGCTGATGCTTCAGGCCTTCGAACGGGTCGCGCGACAGGAACAAGAACGCGGGATCACCCTGGTGGGACCGCACCGCGACGACATGGTGATTTCTCTGGGCGACACCCCTGCCAAGGGCTACGCCTCTCACGGCGAGACATGGTCCACGGCCCTCGCCCTCCGGTTGGGGTCCTGGTATGTCCACGTGGCCGACGACCCCAACGAGGGCGCGGCACCAGTGTTGATCCTGGACGACGTATTCGCGGAACTGGATGCGCGGCGCAGACAGAAGCTGGCCCAGCTGGTGCAACAGGCCGAGCAGGTTTTAGTGACAGCCGCGGTGGACGAGGACCTTCCGCCAGCTTTGCGCGAAAACCCCCACCGGGTGGTGCGCGTGAGCCCCGGCGAAGTTCAGGTCACGGTTTCCCCTGCACTTGGCCCGGCCGCAGCTACAGGGCAGCCCACTACCGAGCGGATGCAGGCCGAACAACCCATGGCGGGCGGGGCACCGGTTGATCAAATTCCCACTAGCCAAGGGCTCGGGGAGCAGTCAGGTGTCGCCGAGGCCCCACGCGATCGAGGCGAGCATGGCTGATCCGAGCCGGGACGACGTCGTCGACGCAGCAGCATCCGCTCTCCAGCGTGTGCGCCGAGCGGCCCAGGAACGCGGGGATTCGCGACTGTCCAAGGCGGCCGCGGCCAAGAACATGAAGTTCTTCGGGCAGGCGATGGAGGATGGCACCGGATCCCCGGCGCTCAAGCAGCGGTACAACAGCCCCGTGGATGCCCGGCAGATGGGCGGTTACTCCGGACCCGGAAAGTCGGCGCGGGATCCGCGCAAACTGGGCAACATCGTGGATTCGCTGATCGTGCACCGTGGCTGGAAAACTCCGGTGAATGTCAGCAGCGTGTTGGCAGACTGGGCGTCACTGGTGGGCGCCCGCAACGCCGAGCACACGTGGCCCGAAAGCTTCGAGGACACCGTGGTGCGCGTGCGCTGCGACTCGACCGCGTACGCCACGCAGCTGCGCCTCATGCAGTCCCAGATCCTGCGGACTTTCGCGGATCGCTTGGGTGAGGGCATCGTGACCAAGCTCGATATCCAGGGGCCCGTGGGGCCCAGTTGGAAGAAGGGCCGGTGGACCGTGCAGGGCCGCGGACCCCGCGATACGTACGGATAACAACGTTTCATGTCCCGGATGAGGCTGTAGACGCCGTAAATCTCGGAATCACCCCCGGCTCATGTGGTCCCCCATCAGATCGGCCCCTCGGGGCGTCTGCGGGCCGTTGAGCGCTTTATCCGGTAGAATTGCGGTAACAAGATCTTTTTGTCCCGCCAGCCGATGAGCCGCGCGCTGTCTCATCGGCTGTATTCATGCGGGCCGACCAATCGATCTACGTCGATTACGCAGGAGGACCGGAGACCCCGTGGCTACAGAGGATCCCCTACAGCACGAATACGGTGCCAGCGATATCACCGTTCTGGAAGGCCTGGAGGCCGTCAGGAAACGTCCGGGGATGTACATCGGCTCCACCGGGCCTCGCGGACTGCACCACCTGGTGTACGAAGTGGTCGACAACTCGGTTGACGAGGCACTCGCCGGCTACTGCGATCACATCGAGATCACGCTGCAGGCAGACGGCGGTGTGCGCGTGTCCGACAACGGTCGCGGTATCCCCGTGGACATGCACCCCAGCGAGGGCAAGCCCACCGTTGAAGTGGTCATGACCATCCTGCACGCCGGCGGCAAGTTCGGCGGCGGCGGGTACGCCGTCTCCGGCGGTCTGCACGGTGTGGGTATTTCCGTGGTGAATGCGTTGTCGTCCCGAGTGAACACCGTGGTGCGCCGTCAAGGTTTTGAATGGCGCATGAACTTCGCCAACGGAGGCGTGCCGCAGGGTCAGCTCGAAAAAGGCGAGGCCACCGAGGACACCGGTACCACCCAGACGTTCTACCCGGACGCCGAGATCTTCGAAACCGTTGACTTCGACTTCGAGACGTTGCGCGCTCGCTTCCAGCAGATGGCCTTCCTGAACAAGGGCCTGCGTATCACTCTCACGGACGAGCGCCGCCAGGATGAAACGGGCGAAGAGATCGCGGGGTCCGATAACAAGGTCACCGAAGAGGAACCGGTAGAGGGTCAGGACGGCGGCACCGTCAATGCCGCGTATGGAGAGACCCACACCAACCAGAACGGTGACCTGCAGGTTGTCTACAAGTACGACCGCGGTCTGCTGGACTACGTGACCTTCTTGAACGCTTCCAAGAAAGCGGATCTGATCCACGACGACGTCATTGCGTTGGAAGTGGAAGACGAAGACAAGAAAATGTCGTTGGAACTGGCCATGCAGTGGACCACCGCGTTCACGGAGTCGGTGCACACCTACGCCAACACGATCAACACCCACGAGGGCGGCACGCACGAAGAGGGCTTCCGCTCCGCGCTGACCACGCTGATCAACCGCTACGCGCGTGAGAACAAGCTGCTGCGCGACAAGGATGAGAACCTCACCGGCGACGACGTCCGTGAGGGCCTGACCGCGGTGGTGTCCATCAAGCTGGGCGAACCCCAGTTCGAGGGTCAGACCAAGACCAAGCTGGGCAACTCCGAGGCCAAGACCTTCGTGCAGCGCGAGATGTTCGACCTGTTCGGTGACTGGCTCGAACGCAACCCGTCCTCGGCCAAGGAGATCATCCGCAAGGCGATCTACGCGTCCCAGGCGCGCCTGGCCGCGCGTAAGGCACGTGAGACCACGCGCCGCAAGGGTCTGCTGGAGTCCGGTGGCATGCCGGGCAAGCTCAAGGACTGCTCGTCCAAGGACCCCACCCTGTCCGAGATTTACCTGGTGGAGGGTGACTCCGCGGGTGGTTCGGCCGTGCAGGGTCGCGATCCCGCACACCAGGCCATCCTGCCGTTGCGCGGCAAGATCCTGAACGTGGAGCGGGCGCGCCTGGACCGTGCGCTGTCCAACGCCGAGGTGCAGTCCATGATCACCGCGTTCGGCGCGGGCATCGGCGACGACTTCGACATCGAGAAGGCGCGCTATCACAAGATCGTGCTCATGGCGGATGCGGATGTGGACGGCCAACACATCACCACGCTGCTGCTCACGCTGTTGTTCCGGTTCATGCGCCCGCTCATCGAGCACGGGTACGTGTACCTCGCGCAGCCGCCGCTGTACCGCATCAAGTGGTCCAACGCCGCTCACGAGTACGTGTTCTCGGACGCCGAGCGTGACCAGGCCGTGGCCAATGGCCTGGCCAACAACCGGCGTCTGCCCAAGGACAACGGTATCCAGCGCTACAAGGGTCTGGGCGAGATGGATTACACCGAGCTGTGGGACACCACCATGGACCCGCAGCACCGCACGCTGTTGCAGGTCACCATGGACGACGCCGCTGCGGCTGACCAGGTGTTCTCCGTGCTCATGGGCGAGGACGTGGAGTCCCGCCGAGAATTCATCCAGCAGAACGCCAAAGACATTCGCTTCCTCGACATCTAGTACATGATGTCGACCGCATATTCCGTATGCGGCATGAACGGTGAATTGTGGGATCTGAGAAGAAACGGATAGCAACGCATGAGTGACGAGACTCCGGACGGAAACGTCCCGGTCGACCCCGAGAACTCGGCTGAGTTCGAAACGAACGAGGGCGCCGTCGTCGTGAGCAGCGGCGACCACGTGGAGCAGGTGGACCTGCAGACCGAGATGCAGCGCTCGTACCTGGACTACGCCATGGCCGTGATCGTGGGCCGTGCGCTGCCGGACGTGCGCGACGGTTTGAAGCCCGTGCACCGCCGCGTGATCTACACGATGTTCGACGGCGGTTACCGCCCCGAGCGTTCTTTCAACAAGTGCGCGCGCGTGGTCGGCGACGTGATGGGTAACTATCACCCGCACGGTGACTCCGCGATCTACGACGCCCTGGTGCGTCTGATCCAGGGCTGGATCATGCGCTACCCGCTCGCGCTGGGCCAGGGTAACTTCGGTTCGCCCGGTAATGACGGCGCTGCGGCCCCGCGTTACACCGAGACCAAGATGGCGCCGCTGGCCATGGAGATGGTCCGGGACATCCACGAGGACACCGTGGATTTCCAGGACAACTACGACGGCAAGCAGCAGGAACCCACCGTCCTGCCGGCGCGCTTTCCCAACCTGCTGGTCAACGGTTCCTCCGGCATTGCCGTGGGTATGGCCACCAACATTCCGCCGCACAACCTGCGCGAGGTGGCGGACGGCGTGCAGTGGTACCTCAAGAACCCCACCGTGGATCGCGAGACCCTGCTCGAAGAGCTCATCAAGCGGGTCAAGGGTCCGGACTTCCCCACGGGAGCTCAGATCCTGGGGCACAAGGGCATCGAGGACGCTTACCGCACCGGTCGCGGGTCCATCACCATGCGCGCGGTGGTCAATGTGGAGGAGATCCACGGTCGCACGTGCCTGGTGATCACCGAGTTGCCGTACCAGGTGAACCCGGACAACCTGGCCGTGAAGATCGCTGACCTCGTCAAGGACGGCCGCGTGCAGGGCATCGCGGACATGCGCGACGAGACCTCCGGTCGTACCGGTCAGCGCCTGGTGATCGTGCTCAAGCGCGATGCCGTTCCCAAGGTGGTGCTCAACAACCTCTACAAGCACACCCAGCTGCAGGAGAATTTCTCCGCGAACATGCTGGCGCTCGTGGACGGTGTGCCGCGCACCCTGTCCCTCGATGCGTTCGTGCACCACTGGGTCACGCACCAGATGGAAGTCATTGTGCGTCGCACCCGGTACCGCCTCAGGCAGGCCGAGGAAGAAGCACACATCCTGCGCGGGCTCCTCAAGGCACTGGACGCTCTGGACGAAGTCATCGCACTGATCCGCCGTTCTCCCACCGTGGAAGAAGCCCGCAACGGGCTCATGGAGCTGCTCGACATCGACGAGCCCCAGGCCCAGGCGATCCTCAACATGCAGTTGCGCCGCTTGGCCGCCCTGGAACGTCAGAAGATCCAGGATCGCCACGCGGAGCTCGAGCGACTCATCGCGGAGTACCAGGCGATCATCGCGTCCGAAGACCGCCAGCGCGAGATCATCTCAGAGGAGCTCGCTGAGATCGTTAACCACTACGGTGACGATCGCCGCAGCGAGATCCTCTTCGGTTACGACGGCGACATGTCCATGGAAGACCTCATTCCCGAAGAGGAAGTGGTCGTCACCATCACTCGCGACGGGTACGTCAAGCGCACCCGCTCGGACGAGTACCGCTCGCAGCACCGCGGTGGCCGTGGCATCAAGGGCGCGCAGTTGCGCGGCGGTGACGTGGTGGAGCACTTCTTCGTCACGACCACGCACAACTGGATCCTGTTCTTCACCACGTTCGGTCGCGTATACCGCGCCAAGGCGTACGAGCTGGTCGAAGCCGGCCGCGACGCCAAGGGCCAGCACGTGGCCAACCTGCTGGAGTTCCAGCCGGACGAGCGCATCGCGCAGGTCATGCAGTTGCGCACCTACCAGGACGCTCCGTACCTGGTGCTGGCCACCCGCCGCGGCCTGGTCAAGAAGTCGCGCCTCTCGGACTATGACACCAACCGCACCGCTGGCGTGATCGCCATCAACCTGCGCGACGACGACGAGCTGGTCTTGGCCATGCTTGCCACTCCCGCGAACGACATCATGCTGATTTCGCGCCTGGGCCAATCGTTGCGTTTCACCGCCGACGACGACGCCCTGCGTCCCATGGGTCGCGCGACCTCCGGTGTAACCGGCATGAAATTCCGCGACGGTGACGAGTTGCTGTCCGCTAACGTGGTTACCGACGACGCGTACGTGTTCGTGGTGACCGAGGGTGGCTACGCCAAACGCACCGCGGTCAGCGAGTACCGCGTGCAGGGCCGCGGTGGCCTGGGCATCAAGGTCGCCAAGCTTGCCGATGATCGCGGTGGCCTGGTGGGCGGTCTGATCGTGGGTGAAGCGGACGAGGTCCTCGTGGTCATGTCCGGTGGCAAGGTGGTCCGTTCCAACGTGGCAGAGGTTCCCGCTCGCGGGCGCGACACGATGGGCGTGATCTTCGCCAAACCTGGTCCCTCGGATCACATTGTCGGAGTTGCTCACAACGCCGAACGAGAGATCGAGAAAAAGGTTGATTCCGAGGCGGAGGAGGGCGGCGACGTCGTCCCCGAGGAAGCTCAGGAAGACGCAGCGGACCAGGGCATTGATGTCGAGGCAACCTCGGACGATGCAGTAGCGTTGGAAAACAACGACAACGGAGGTGAAGCATGAGTGCAAGCTCAGCCTCAAAGGGCGCCAAGCCCGCGAAGAACTCTTCGGTGAGTCCCGCCAAGGGCGGCACCACAACCGCGGAGAAGAAGCAGGCCACGCCCGCTGCGAAGAAGCCTCAGAACCAGTCCAACAAGGGACTGGTTCGCCCCGCACCCCGCGCCAAGGTGCGCCGCGCGCGGCTCGTGGTCTCCAAGGTCGACACCTGGTCGGTGCTCAAGCTCGCGTTCCTGCTCTCCGTTGCACTGGGCATCATCACGGTCGTGGCATCGCTGGTGCTGTGGCTCGTGCTGAACCTCACCGGCCTGTTCGACGGCATCAACGAGATGCTGTCGATGCTTGGCGGCAACGCCGGCGGCACGGACATCAAGGAATTCCTCTCCCTGGGCAACGTGGCGCTGTTCGCGACGATCATCTCCGTGGTCAACGTGATTTTGCTGACCGCACTGTCCGTGCTGGGAGCTCTGTTGTACAACATTGCGGCCGCACTGATCGGCGGTATCGGGGTGACCCTGACCGACGACTGATCGGTCCACGATTTGGCGCCGGGGGAAACCTCCGGTAAAGTTTCAGCTCGGTCAACCAAGAAGTTAGCTTGTTGGTCGACCGTGCTACGGGCGTATAGCTCAGACGGTTAGAGCGCTTCGCTGATAACGAAGAGGTCCCAGGTTCAATTCCTGGTACGCCCACTCAACTGAGTTCACGAGTAAAATCGTGTGGAGGTAGCGATGAAGGCACGAATTGCAGCACTGGCTGCACTTGCAGGTCTGTCCGTCGCAGCTTTCAAGGCTTGGCGCGAGGCAGAAGCCAAACGCGAAGCATGGGACTCAGCTGTGGATCCCGTCGACTGAACGGTCAAGGGATTTGGCTCACCTGCTGGTGAGCCGCAAATAAATACGGGGCCTTAGCTCAGTTGGTAGAGCGCCGCCTTTGCAAGGCGGATGTCAGGAGTTCGAATCTCCTAGGCTCCACAATCAAAACCTCCGGGTTCCTGTTGGGACAGGGGCCCGGAGGTTTTTTGGTGCCGGGTGCAACCTGGTTGGCGTCGCCGCCTTGCTCGGCGCGGTGGGTTCACCCTGGTCGACGGTAGAACCGCTCCCGCCGCCCGGCCTGCAAAGGGATCGACGTTGCGACCCGAAAAACCCGATTTTCTGGTTCTAACGTGCATCAGTTTGCGGGGCGGGCTGCTCGAGCGGCGTTGGCGTAAGAAACATTGCAGAACCTCCTTGCCACAGTGGTGTATCAATCCGCCCGAACAGTTAACGCGTGAAATACTGACGAACAATTGCTGTGACCCCCCTCATGATTGCCAAGTCAGTGGAGTAGCCGAATGCGCGATAAAACACCTTTTCTGCCGGATCCATCGGTGAATCCTCATGAGCAATTGGAACGGATCAAAAAGTGGCGCATCATTGGGCCGGGTCTGGTCGTTGCAGCCACCGGTGTGGGTGCAGCAGACATGGTTGCAACCCTGACCGCCGGTTCCCGCTACGGCTACACGCTGCTGTGGGCGGTGGTCGTGGGCACCATCATGAAGATCGTTCTGGTGGAGGGCGCGGGCCGTTACTCACTGTCCAGCGGCCGCACGATCTTCGAGGGCTGGCGCTCGCTGGGGCGTTGGACGTCCTGGTACTTCGGTCCGTACATCCTCATCTGGGGCTTCGTGTATGGCGCGACCGCTATGTCTTCATCCGCACTTCCCTTGGCTGCGCTGTTCCCGTTCCTGCCGCTGTGGGCTTGGGCCATCATGATGGGCCTGATCGGTTTTGGCATTGTGTGGATGGGGCGTTATGCCGCGGTAGAGAAAATCACCGCCGCCATGGTGGGCATCATGTTCCTGGTCATGGTGGGTCTGGCGATCATCACGCTGCCCAACATCCCCGAGATGCTCAAGGGTCTGATCCCCGTGATCCCCCAGGGCGGCGTGGTTTACACGCTCGCACTCGCCGGTGGCGTGGGTGGCACCATCACTCTCGCGGCGTACGGTTACTGGCTGCGCGAAAAGGGCTGGCACCAGCCCCGCTGGATGCGCGTCATGCAGCTCGACAACGCCGTGGCATATGCCATTACCGGCATCTTTGTGCTCGCCATGCTGGTCGTGGGTGCTGAGGTGCTCTACTCCGCCGGTTACGCCATCAGCGCCGGCGACCGCGGCCTGCTCGACCTCGACGCCGTGCTGCGCGAACGCTACGGCGACGTGATCGGTGTGATCTTCCTGATCGGCTTCTGGGCCGCGTCCTTCTCGTCGGTGGTGGGCGTGTGGTCCGGCGTCTCGCTCATGTTCGCCGATTACTGGGGCAACATTCGCAACCGTCCCAAGGACCACCCGGACACCCGCAACGGCGGCAAGTACTTCAAGTTCTACCTGCTGTGGCTCACATTCCCGCCCATGCTTCTGCTCCTGCTGGACCGGCCTGTGTTCCTGATTCTGCTGTACGGCGTGCTGGGCGCATTGTTCATGCCGTTCCTTGCCGTAACACTGCTGGGACTGCTCAACACCTCGCGCACCCCCAAGAACTGGCGCAACGGCATGTTCACGAACGCCGTGCTCGTCATCTGCGCCGTGCTGTTCGGCATCCTGGGCATTTACCAAGTCTGGGACACCGTCTCGGGCGCCTTTTCCTAGCGACACCGGGTCGTGCCCCACGGCCTTAAACGCCGACGCCGCCGGTGCCCCTTCTCGGGGCCCGGCGGCGTCGCTGTGTTTCTAGCTAGCGCGGAGCTGGCTCAGATCACTTGTTGTTGTCCTCGGGCTTGGAACCCTTGATCTGTTCCTTGACCTCGTTGACGGTCTGCTTGGCATCCTCGGCGACGGACTTGGCGCCGTCAGATGCGCGGTGAGCAGCCTGGGAAGTGGTGCCCTGATCGTTCACCGGAGCGGTCGGATCCTTGATGTCGTCAACCTTGGCACCCTGGCCTGCGGCCACGGTGGTGGAGTTGTTGACCGGGGAAGCGGACACGCGCGGGGACGTGGTGGCCGGGGTCTTCCAGGGATCCTGGACCGGGCGGGAAGCGCGCCATGCGGCAACGCCGGCCACGGCACCGGCAGCGATCAAACCGAGGATCAACAGACCCTTATTGCCGCCCTGAGCCTTCTTCTGCTTCTTGGCGTACTCCTTGGCGGAGTTGCGGGCAGCCTTCTGGATGCGCTTGACGGTCTTCTTGTCACCGGTGAGCTTGGTGACCAGAGCGTCGAACTGATCCGAGGTGTCTGCATCGGCGACCTTGGCGGCCAGAGCCGCCACGGCGCCGTCGTACTTGCCCTGAGCCGCAGCGCGACCCTTGGCGGTGTTCTTTGCGGCCTTTGCGGCCAGCGGTGCGGCGGCGGCTGCACCGGCAGCGGCGGCCTTCTCGCTGCGTGCCTTCACGGTGCCGCCCAGTTCCTGAGCCTTACCCAGGCCCTCCTGAACGTACGGGCCGGAAGACTGAACACCGGTGGCCAGGGCGGATGCGCCCGTCTCGACACCGTGCTGCAGCTTGGTCCCCAAGTGACCGATTTCGTTGGACAGCCATGCGCCGGCGTCCACGACCTTTGCCTCGGCACCCTTCTGCGCCAGCTTGGCCTTCTTCTGGCTCTTGCTCTTGAACAAGCTCATAACGTGTCCCTCCTGAAGTAGTGACATTAAAAAGCTCCACAATCAGCATACGGGCTTATTAGTAGCTCACGAGGGCTCAATCAGCGGATTCATGGGCTTTTCACTGTGCGCTGAACGGCTCCCCGCGCCCCTGACGCGCTCCGGGGAGCGTGCCACAATGACACCATGACTGCTATTGCCACGCACAAGGCGACCATCCACACCAACCACGGCGACATTGTGGTGGACCTCTTCGGTAACCACGCACCCAAGACCGTGAAGAACTTCGTCGGCCTGTCGGACGGAACCCAGGAATGGGCCGATCCCCGCACGGGTGAGAAGCAGAACGGTCCCCTCTACAAGGACGTCGTGTTCCACCGCATCATCAAGGACTTCATGATCCAGGGCGGTGACCCGCTGGGCCAGGGCATCGGCGGCCCCGGTTACAACTTCGATGACGAGATCCACCCGGAACTCAACTTCAACGCTCCGTACATGTTGGCCATGGCCAACGCGGGTCTGCGTAACGGTCGCGGCACCAACGGCTCCCAGTTCTTCATCACCACCGCACCCACCACCTGGCTGCAGGGCAAGCACACCATCTTCGGTGAGGTTGTGGATGAGGATTCCAAGAAGGTCGTTGACGAGCTCAACAACGTTCGTACCGGCGGTCAGGACCGCCCCGTGGAGGATGCCGTGATCACCTCCATCGATATCGAGCAGCTCTGACCTCGATAGTCTTTTCGTAGACAAAGCCCACCCGTTGATCGGGTGGGCTTTGTTGTAGCTATGACCAGTGAATATACGGGAGCAGACATGAACGAGAATCCTCAAGAGGACCCCAACGACCGGCAAGACCCGTGGGGCGATCGGCCCGTTCCTGCCCCGCAGTACGGCCAGTACATCTCGGGTCCTCAAGGTGGTCCCGGTGGGCAGCACCCGTCCGGTCAGCATGACCCGACCCGCGGCCCGCAGCAGCCTGAGCGACGCGGCGGTCCCGGGATTCAACGACGACGCCGCGGGGACGGCATGCCGGTCTCGTGGACCATCATCGGACTGTGCGTGGCCGTGTGGGGCGTCCAATGGCTGGTCTACGCGACCACTCCCTACAACCTGGCGTCCATTCTGGGATACGCCCCGGTGCTCACCACGTCCGAGCCGTGGCGCATGCTCACCTCCGGGTTCGTGCACTCCATGCCATCACCCATTCACTTGCTGTTGAACATGTACACGCTCTACCTGTTCGGTCGGATGCTCGAGCCCCTGCTCGGATCCTGGCGGATGCTGGTCCTGTTCGTGCTGTCCGTGCTCGGAGGGTCTCTGGGTGTCCTGTTCTTGGGTCAGCCAAACATGCTGGTGATCGGGGCCTCCGGTGGAGTCTTCGGCCTGTTCGGTGCGCTGTTCATCTTCATGCGCCACTTCAAACGCAACATCACGCCCATCGTGGTGCTCATCGTGATCAACCTGGCCTTCGGGTTCTTGGTGGGTGGTATCGCGTGGCAGGCACACGTGGGCGGACTGATTGTGGGCGCGCTCGTGTCGCTGACGATGCTCCCGGGGCTGCGAAAGCGTCGCTGAGCGGAGTTCTCCACAGGGGTTGTCCACACCTGTTAACAACTTACAAACATGTAATTCCACAGCTGTGAACAACCCTGTGGATACCGGAAAACCAGGCTCTGGGAGCCCTGTGGAGTACATGTTGTTCGGGATATGCACAATGTTCTCCACACCTGTGGATAACTTTCGTACACGGGCTGGGGAGAATTACACGTTCAGTCCGCAATTACCCCGCCCGTCAGATTGACGACCGTTCCGGTGATGGCTCCCGCACGATCAGAGGCCAGGAACGCGGCTGTCTCCGCAACGTCGGAGAGCGTGGGCAGCCTTTTCAGCAGCGTAGCTTGCGCCATGCCGTCGTCCAGGAACTGCCGGACGGTTTGCCCACCCGACTCGGCGAACGGTTTGCCCACCCGACTCGGCGAACGGTTTGAAGAGTTCCTGGGTGTAGGAATCGGCCTCCGGCGCATCGGTCACGGCATGAGGCCGGATGTCCACGACCCGGATGTTGCGGGGTGCCAGCTCCGCGGCCAACAGGCGAGAGAAGGCCTCCTTCCCGGCGGCGCTCACGCCGTGGCCCAGGATTCCGCCGACCGTCAGCTTGGCTCCGGGTTCCGACAGAGAAATGATGACACCGGGGCGGTCGCCACCCATGTGGCGTGCCACAGCTTGGCTCGTGATGAAGCTGGCCTTCAGGAAGTCATCGATCGGATGCATGAATTCTTCAACCGAGAGTTCGGCCAGCACTTTTCCTTGATCGTGCATGATGCTCACGGCGTTGACCGCAATGTCGAGGCGCCCGGACGTAGCCGCAATGGCATCAGCGTGCGCGTTAACGGCTTGTGGATCCAAGACATCCACCTGGGCCGTCTCGACAGCACCGCCTACCGCGGCAATGTCGCTGGCCACAGCGTCAAGTTTGGATTGCGTGCGACCGGCGAGAAAGACTCTCGCTCCTTCCCGGGAGAATACTCGTGCGATGGCACCGCCAATAGCGCCACCACCTCCGTAGATCACAGCATTTTTCTTGTCCAGCATTAGGGCGCTCATGAGACTCCTCCAAGGAGTTCGCCTGGTGACAGGCTTCGAACGGCCTAAGCATTGAACTGGGCCATGACCGCTCTGAATGTGATGATGCCAATAGTAATACTGCTTACTATTTTCGTCTCGGAGAGCGCCTGATTCTTGGTGAATCGCACCACAAGTAGTTCACGGGGCGAACAAAAACCGGCACCCTTGTAGACGCACCTCAATACTCGGTGCTCAAAACCCACCCCTCGAAAGGTTCTGCCCGTATGCCCGAGATGACTCCCGCCCGCCGCAGGTTCGCCCTGTTCGCACTTGCCCTGGGCGGATTTGGTATCGGGTGTACGGAGTTCGTCTCCATGGGTTTGTTGCCTCAGATCGCACAGGACATGTTGGGGGAGACGTACACGGCCTCACCCGAGCAGGGCATTGCCCAAGCGGGCTGGTTGATCAGCGCCTACGCCCTGGGTGTCGTGGTGGGCGCACCACTGATCTCTGTTCTGGTGGCTCGCGCGTCCCGGACCACCATGCTTCTCGTCATGGCGGTGGCCCTGTTGGTGGGCAACGTGGCCTCTGCAGTGGCGCCGGAATTCGAAACCCTCATGGTCATGCGTTTCCTGGCGGGCCTGCCGCACGGTGCGTACTTCGGCCTGGCATCGCTGGTCGCCGCGGACGTCATGGGCCCCGGCAACCAGGCCAAGGGTGTGGCGCTCGCGCTGTCCGGACTCACGGTGGCCAATGTGGTGGGCGTTCCCACCATGACCGCGCTGGGTCAGGCTTATGGCTGGCGCGCGGCGTACGTTGCCGTGGCCGTGGTGTTCCTGGTGACCGTGGCTGCCCTGTGGTTCACGGTCCCCTCTCAGCGGCCCATTGCCGGGTCCAGCCGCAGGGGAGAAATGTCCGCACTGCGCTACGGGCAGGTGTGGATCGTCATGGGTATTGCCGCGATCGGTTTCGGTGGGTTCTTCGCGATCTTCAGTTACCTCACCCAGATGAGTCGCGAACTCGCATACCTACCCGGCGGGGCTGTGCCGTGGTTACTGGCCACCGTGGGTATCGGCATGACCGTGGGCAATATCGCCGGCGGCATCAGCGCGGACCGCTATCCCAAGCAATCCATGATCATCGGGTTCCCGATGCTCGCCCTGGTGATGCTGGCTGTGTGGGCACTCGTGGGCAACCCTGTGGGAATCTTCGTGGCGGGACTGGCCATGGGTCTGGCCAACTCATTCGTCATGCCGTCCATTCAGAGCTGGCTCATCGACGCCGCCGGGGAAGCACGGTTGCTGGGTGCCTCGTTGAATCACTCGGCCTTCAACGTGGCCAACTCCATTGGCGCGGTCCTGGGTGGCGCGGTAATTTCCGCGGGCTTCGGCTACCGCTCGCCGGCACTCGTCGCGTTCGTCCTGGTGATCGTGGGTGGGCTCCTCGCCCTCTACGGGGCCAAACGGCAGAAGGGCTTGGCGCGCCGTCACCGGACCACGGTCGAAATGGAAATTACGGAACCAGGAACTGGCCGAACACCAGTAGTTTCGTCGAGTCGATGAGCAACAGCAGTGCGGCGAGAGCCAGCGCCACCGTGACGGCCACCGACGCATAGGGCTGGATGACCCGCCACCACCGCGTCATGGTGTCGGCCACGCCGCGCTGCCGACCGACCAACGTCACCACGGCAAGCAACGTCAACGGGAACTGACTGATGAGCGCCCACGCCACCCAGCCCGCTCCAGCGACGGGTGCAGCCTGGGTCGCAGACGCTGCCACGAACAGATCGAACGGCACATCGAAGATCACAATGGCCACGAACACCGCGGCAGTGATGTACAGGCCCCACGCTGAGCGGGGCTTCTCGATGTCACGATCCTCGTCGCGAGCCTCCGCCCGGTCACGCGACGCTCGAAGAACTCTGAGCACGACATAACCGGCAAGGGCCAACCCCAGGGAGAGTTCGATCCACGCTGCCGTGGTGCCCTGTCTGACCAGTTCGTGCCAGTGGATGTCGAGCAATTGCCGCCCCACCCATTGCGTGAGCGCGAAACCCCAGAGCGCCGTGCCGCCCAGCAGCAACGTGGTGGCACCCAAAACATGCCGACGCCGCACACCGGCACCCAACGCGGCGGCCATGATGAGCATGGGTGCGGGATCGAAGCCGCCCGCCGCGGTGGTCAGGGTGGAGACCAAATATTCCTGGATGGTCATATGCGCTCACCACGGACAAGAAGAGGGGTATCAGCGACTGCCGATGACCGAGGGATCGAGACCACGCGCGTCACGTTACATCACGTGGACAACGGGGCGAGCGGCGTCGTCGGGCACGGCGCGACGCAAGATCTCGTGGACCATGGACGCCGTCTGGCCCTGGCCCCAGAGCAGGAACCTGAGATAGTTGCGGATGGGTGAACCTGACGACCACTCGAGGTAGAGATCCGGTGGCACGCCCGTCTCGTCACGGATCCACAACGCCACCCCCGCCAGGCACGTGGGGACCGAGGAACCGTCCACGTGGATGACTCGGTGTGAGCCTACGGTGCGCGAAACCAAGGACACCTTGTCGGAGAAATCGGACGGATCCCGCAGTTTGACCTCCACGAACCACACGTCCGCATCCTCCACCAGGGCGTGGGACAGGCGCTCGGTCATCAGTTTCTCCCGGTAGTCCTCGTCAGCGTCGGAGGGGTCGGGATTGTGCGGGATCAGCTGGATGGCGTGGCCCTGTGCCGCGACCATCGAGGCGCGCAAGGCAGAATCGGCCCGCAGATCCGTGATGCGCAGTTCCGAGGCGCGCCACACGCGGGACGCGAAGGAAATCACCAGAATGCAGACCACGAAGACCGCCGCGATCTTGATGCCGTCCGGGCGCTCCACCACGTTGGCGATGGTTGTGTAGAGGAAAACCGCGGTGACCAGTCCGTACCCCCACGCGAGGCGCGGCCGCCCGTGATGTCTCGCGGACAGTGTCACCGCCAGCGCCGCGGAGGTCATGAGCACCAACACCCCGGTCGCATAGGCGCCGCCCTGGGCATCCACGTCCGCGTCGAAGATCCACGTGATGATGAAGGCCACCAGCGTGAAGACCAGAATCAACGGACGCACGGCGCGAGTCCACTCCGGAGCCATGCCGTAACGGGGCAGGTAGCGGGGTACAAGGTTCAACATTCCGGCCAGTGCGGAGGCCCCGGCGAACCACAGGATCAAGATGGTGGACAGGTCGTAGGCGCTGCCGAAAACCGGTCCCATGTACTCGTGCGCCACGTAGGCCAGCGCGCGCCCGTTTGCCTCGCCACCGGCGGCGAATTCCTGCGGCGGAATCAGCAGCGTGGTGACCATGGATGAGCACAGGAGCATCACGGCCATGATTGCGGCGGCCAGCGTGAGCATCTTGCGGGCACCTCGGATGCGTCCGGCAACGGCACCGTGCTTGCCCGCGACACTGTGATGGTCAGCTTTGCCGGGGTGGTCGCGACCGCGGCCGGCCGACTGTGTCGTGTCGCTGGGGTCGGCGCCGTCGACGACGTCATGCGCGGCCTTGGTAGCGCTGCCGCCGCCGGCGGTGGATCCCGGGTGGATCTGTGTCATGACGGACACCCCGGTCTCGTAGCCGGACATGCCCAGGGCGAGTTTCGGGAAGACCACGATCGTCAGGAGCAGGGCCATCCAGGGATTGGAGTGCTGGGTGGTCAGCGCGGTGGTCCATCCGGCGAGGAACTCCGGGTGGGCCAAAATCTGCTGAAACCCCACGACCATCACCGCCATGTTGAGGGCCAGATAGATCGGGACTAGGAACACGGCCAAGGCAATGGCCTCGCGAAATCCCTTGAGGAACACCGCCGCGAGGAGCGTGATCAGCCCGAACGTGATCCACAGCTTGGCACCGGTGCCGTGCATCGGCATCACGGGGTTGTCCACCAGGTGGGTTGCGGCGTCCGCGGATGACAGGGTGATGGTGATCATGAAGTCCGTGCACGCAAAGCCCAGGAGCACCAGGACGGCAATTTTCCCGTTCCACCGCGGGAGCAGTTTCTCCAGCATGCGGATGGACCCCGCGCCGTGAGGGCTGACCGCAGCCACCCACCGATACACCGGGAGCGCGCCGCACAGGGTCACGAGCACCAGAACCAACGTGGCGATGGGCGCCAGCGAACCCGCCGCGACCGCTGCGATGCCGGGCTGATAGCCCAGCGTGGAGAAGTAGTCGACACCGGACAGACACATCACGGCCCACCACGGACGGGTCCGGGTGCTCTCGCGCGGGCGCTGATGCGGCCCGTGATAGGCGGCCGGATCCGGCTGGTCGTTGAACAACCAGGTCCTGAATCGCCGAAACATCGCAGTGGCCATGATGATCCTCCGAAGCGCGGAGCCTCGCGGCGTTTCTGCAACGGAACGAGCCTCCGTGGGGCACAGGATGCGCCCAAGCGCTGGGTGATACCTCACAGCTTATTCCTCGCACGGGCATCCCACACCGGCGGCATGTAGCGTGATCCGCGGGGGAAGTTTTTGAGATCAAGGGGGCGACATGGCGGATCACTCTGCGCAGGTGAGTCGTCGCGCGGTAATCCGAGGGGCCTTCGGGCTCACCGTGCTGGGCGCGGGCGCGGTGCTCGCCGGGTGCGGAGCCGCGGAGAAGCTCGGCGTGACCACGGAGTTCAAGACCACCGGGTCGTACGGGGTGTCCGAACTACAGCGGATCGCCTACGGATCGGACGAGAGCACGCAGTACGGAATGCTCGCGGTCCCGGTCCAGGACAACGGCGAACCGGTGAGCGAAGCGGTGCCCGTGGTGGTCATGATCCACGGAGGCAGTTGGGAAGACGCCTCGGACATGTCCTACATGACGGACATCGGCACGGACCTGGTTTCCTACGGGGTAGCCGTGTGGTCCATCGCCTATCGGGGCACCATTCACCCTGATCAGAGGGATCGCGGTCCCGCACGCGCGGGCTGGCCTGCGGCCGGGCACGACGTCGCCGCGGGAGTCGATTTCGTCCCTCGCCTCGCGGAGCACTCGCCGGTGGAGCTCGACGGCCAGCGTGTCGTGCTGCTCGGGCACAGTGCCGGTGGGCACCTGGCCACGTGGGCGACGTCGAGATCGCAACTCGAAGAAGGCCAAGTCGGAGCGGATCCCACGGTGAAACCGATCGGCTGCGTGTCCATGGCGGGCGTGTACGACCTGGACAGCGCGTTCCGCGAAGACGCGAACGACCGGGTGGGAAACCTGATGGGCGGCACACCCGATGAGGAACCCGAAAGGTATGAGGAGGCCTCCCCACAGGAGCTTCTACCCATCGGCATCCCCGTGATTGCGTGTCAGGGCGGTGAGGACGAGCTCATACCGGCGCACCAGGCCGAGGACTATGTCACCGCTGCCAAGGACAAGGGCGATCCGGCAGAGCTCACCGTGGTGGAGGATGCGGACCACAACGCGTGGACCGTGCTCGAGCACCCGGCGTGGGCGGAAGCCAGAGGGCACACGCTGCGCTTGGCCGGTCTATGACCGCAGTGCCGCGAAATACGGTGACACCTGGCCGAGCCATTTGAGAGAAGTCTCGATCTGTGCGGTCCACAGGGGAACTCTGTGGCCCCCGGTCTGGGACGTATTAATAGCCAGTCCCGTGGGATCTTTCACCGTTTCCTTGAATTTCTCCACCGCTTTGATAGCCGGGGTATCTTCGCCGCCGATGAAGAACCAGATATTCACATCGGGGCTATTCTTTTCCACTACTTTGCCCAGGTCGTATCCCGCGGGGTCTGCGGTCACCCATTCTTGACCTTTACTGTAATCCGGGGCGAAATATCCGGCCATGTTAATGCTGTTTCCCCAGATCTCCGGATGGCGCACGGTGAACATGGACGAACACCAGCCGCCCGCGCTGTAACCGAAAGTGGACCACGCCTGCGGATCATCGGAAACTCGCAAGTTCTCGCGAATCCACGAGACCACGTCCTGGCTCACGAATGTCTCGTATTTTCCGTGATTGCCGTCCACGCACTCAGTGTCGTGATTGCCGGGAAAGACATCGGGGATTACCACAATGGGTTCTCGCACGGCAGAGTCGCGCACCGCAGTCTTAATATGTTGATCGAAATTCATGGATTTGCTGTAGGTCTTCACGCTCCCGGGAAATCCTGTGAACGCTGTAATGACGGGGAATGCGCGATCCTTGTCCGTGAAATACGACGGGGGTAACCAAACGGTAACTTGCTGCGTGACCTGCGACTCCTTGCCCGATAATTCGAAAGTCGCCCATTGTCCGCCGGTGGCAGAGGGATCCACCTGCGCACCGATCTGCTGACTGCCCCGCGGATCGAGTTGGGTGTTCGTGAACGGGGCGTGAGGTAGTTCCGCGGCGGTAGCTCGGGTGGGAGCGGTGAGCCCGGCCGTTTGGGTGGCGACCGACCCGCCGTCCCCTCCCGTGGCCAGGTCTCCCCAATTGCCGTACCACTGGTTGTCGTTGTTGAGCTTGAGGAAGATGACCAACAGGGTCAGAATCGTGACCAGCGCTATCGACACGAACTGGATGATGTATCCGGACGCGCCGGGCTTCCGATACCGCGGTACGAGAAACACGGCCACGAAAAGCACAATCGCCGCCAATGTAACGGCCATCACGAAAACTGGCCAGCCTGTTAATTCGAAAAAACTCATATCGTCGCTCTTCTCTTGGAGATTTCATACTGTGGTCGGATGTCGCCCGATGCCCACAAGAAATAGAAATAGAGTGTCGCCGATGCACACATAGTAATTCGAAGAGAGTCGAGTGAATGACCAAAGAGTCAAACAGCAGGAAGTTGGCAGGTGACCCCCAGCTAACGGGGGAATCCGGACAGCGTAACTTCCAGCTGCCCACCCCGGCACAAGAACGGGGTGCGCGCATCCTCACGTGGGTGTTCGCCATGGCCACGCTGCTCGGTCTCATCCTGACCGTCATGCAATGGCTGGCCGTCATTTCCCCGGTGCCGTACATGGTGCTGGGGGCGCTGAACCTGCCTGTCTCGCCCTCCCTGGCCTCGGTCGCACTGTTGGCCTTGGTCACGGGGGCGTTGATCCGCCGGAAGCGGATCGCCCTGGTCCTGGTCGCTGTGCTGCAGGTCCTGGGAGTGTTCGGATCGGTGTTGAATCTGTTGGACGCGGCCGAGGTCGGGATCCAGGAAACGCTGGCAGACCCACTGACCCGGGGCTTCTTCGTGATGGATGTGACCGCACTGGTGGTGGGCGTGACCACGTTGGTGTTGGCCTGGTGGATGCGAGCGGCCTTCCCTGGCCGCACCAGGGCCAGGAGCACCGTTGCCGCGATGGTCACGCTCGTGGTGGGTGCCCTATTCACTGTGGCCATGACTCACGTGATCCTGCTGATCTCCACGGAGTCGGCCAGCGATGACGGTCGTGTGCTCGTAGAAGCGATCAATCGGGGTCTGGGGATCTACTCACCCAACCCGCAGTTCAGGCACCAAGTGCCCGATTGGTTGCCCGGCCTGGTGTCGGTGCTGCTCGCGCTCACGTTGGTGGCCGCGGTGTTCATGTTCCTGCGTTCCAGCTCCAAGGAGACCACCTGGACGCCCCGGCAAGAAGTCGCGTTGCGCACCTTGCTCGCGCAGTCCGGGGATCAGGATTCGCTGGGCTACTTCGCCACTCGGCGCGACAAGAACGCCGTGTTCTCCCCGGATGGTCGCGCGGCCATCACCTATCGGGTCGTGGGGCAGGTGTGCCTCGCCTCGGGCGACCCGGTGGGCGACCGAGCGAGTTGGCCCGCCGCGGTGAAGGCCTGGCTGGGGCATGCCCGTTACTACGGGTGGACTCCGGCAGTCACGTCCGCCTCTGCGGACGGCGCCCGCGCTTTCGCGGCCCAGGGAATGGGTGTTCTGGTCATGGGTGACGAGGCTGTTCTGCATCCGGAGCGCTTCTCACTGGCCAATTCGTCCATGACCAACGTGCGCCGCGCGGTTCGCCATGCTCGGCAGCGTGGGCTGGAAGTCGAGATCAGTCGCCACGATGCACTGTCCGCGGAGGCGCTCGCGGAATTGGGCGTGCTCGCTGATCAGTGGTGCGGGGACGAACCGGATCGCGGGTTTTCGATGGCCTTGAATCGTTGGGGTGACCCGGCGGATGGGGATTGCACCGTGGTGGTGGCCCGCGACGAACAAGGTCAGGTCAAGGGTTTGTTGTCATTCGTGCCATGGGGGCGGCGCGGCCTGTCCCTGGACGTCATGCGACGCTCCCCGGACGCCCCCAACGGCACCACGGAACTGATGGTGTCCGAACTCATGACTTACGGTGCCGCTCGCGGAATTCGTGAGGTGTCCTTGAACTTTGCGATGCTGCGCGGTGTCTTCGCCGATGCCGAAGAGCTGGGCGCCGGCGTGATCACGCGCTTCAACTCGTCGGTGCTGGGATTCCTGGATCGCTTCTTCCAGCTCGAGAGCCTTTACCGCGCCAACGCCAAGTACCTCCCCGAATGGTTCCCGCGTTACGCGTGCTTCGACAGTGTCCTTTCGTTGCCTCGCATGGCGTCCACCACCGCGCAGGTCGAAGGATTCCTGCCGTCGCCGTTCGTGCGTTCCGCACCGGATCGGCAGCTCGACGACGCCGCTCTGGCCGCCATTCGCGAGCTCGATCACGAACCGCCACGCTTGCGTGAACTCGCACCGCGGCGATCGCAGCAGACCCGTCATCGTTTGCGCCACGCGCGAGCGCTCGCGGAAGCCGGCATCGCACCCTATCCGGTGGGTTTGACCCCGGCGGAGTCCGTGGCTCAACTGATGGCCGAGCGTGAGGCGGGTGAGGCGGCGTCGTCGTCCCCGGTGCGTGTGAGCGGCAGGATCCGCAAGCTCCGTGACCACGGCGGCGTGCTGTTCATGGACCTCACGGACGCGGGGCGCACGGTGCAGGTGGTGCTCGACCGCGAGCGCATGGACGATACCTGGAGCGTGCTGCGCGTCAATCTGGATTCCGGGGACCTGGTGGTCGTGGACGGTGACTGGGGTGTCTCGCGCAATGGCACGGAATCCGTGCTCGCGCGGCACCTGACCATGGCGTCCAAGGCGCTGCAACCGGTGCCGTGGGAGAGCTTCGAGGACCCGGAGGCGCGGTTGCGCAAGCGGTCGACCGATCTGTTGGTGCACCCCGGGAAGCTGGAACTGCTGAAGCAGCGCTCGCTGGCCATGGAAACGGTGCGCGACTACCTCACGGATCAGGGATTCCGCGAGGTCGAAACTCCGGTGCTCAACACGGTGCACGGCGGTGCGTCCGCCAGGCCGTTCAAGACGTTCATCAACGCGTACGGGATGGACCTGTCGCTGCGGATCGCGCCGGAACTGTATTTGAAGCGGCTGTTGGTCGCGGGGGCGGGGCCCATCTTCGAGATTTCGCGTAACTTCCGCAACGAGGGCGCGGATGCCACGCACAACCCGGAGTTCACCTCGCTCGAGGCGTACCTGCCCTACTCGGACTACATGGACATGAAGCGGCTGACGGAGGCGCTCATCAAGCAGGTGGCCGTAGCGCTCCACGGATCCGCGGTGCTGCCACTGCGCGACGTCCGCGATCCGGAGGCGGCTCCCGTGCTGACGGATGTGTCCGGACCGTGGCCGGTCGTGACCGTGACGGACGCCGTCAGTCGAGTGGTGGGGCGGGAGGTGAGCATCCACACGGATTTTGAAACGTTGTTGGCCATTGCGGCCGACTACGACGTGGAGATCGGACCCGGCATGGGTCCGGGCGCTGTCCTGGAGGAGCTCTATGGTGAGCTGGTCGAACCCCGCACCATCGAGCCCACGTTCTACTGTGATTTCCCGCTGGAGACATCGCCGCTCACCGCACCACACCGGACGGCGGAAGGGCTCGTGGAACGCTGGGACCTCGTGGCCAACGGCATGGAACTGGGTACCGCGTACTCGGAGATGACCGACCCCGTGGAACAGCGCCACCGGCTCACCGAGCAGTCACTCAAGGCTGCAGCCGGAGACATGGAGGCCATGGAGGTGGACGAGGACTTCCTGTACGCCTTGGAAACCGGTATGCCGCCCGCCGGCGGCCTGGGCATCGGTTTGGACCGGCTGGTCATGCTCATGACGGACACCACCATCCGCGACGTGTTGTCCTTCCCGTTCGTACGGCCGCAGAAGAACTGACGGACCGACATGGAGCGGGTGCTCAGAACCCCTTCAGTGAATAGGCGGCATTCTTGAGGGGTGCCCTCGGATGGGCTGTCGAATACCGTGGGAGCTGGGAGACAACCCGCTCCGCTGGAAAGGCTTGATGAATGCGTGTACTGGTCGTCGATGACGAGGTGGACCTCTCGGAGTCGCTGCGCCGTGGACTCACCAACGAGGGGTTCGTGGTGGACGTGGCCAACGACGGCGTCACCGGTGCGTGGCTGGCCCAGGAGAACCCGTACGACGTGATCGTGCTGGATCTCATGCTGCCCGGTAAGAACGGGTACACGGTCCTCAAGGAAATCCGTGCCGCCAAGAACTGGACGCCCGTGTTGATGCTCACCGCCAAGGACGGCGAGTACGACGAGGCCGACGCGTTCGACCTGGGCGCCGACGACTACCTGACCAAGCCGTTCAGCTTCATGGTCCTGGTGGCCCGGTTGCGAGCGCTCATCCGGCGCGGCGCCCCGGAGCGACCGGTCAACATCACCGTGGGCAGCTTGGAACTGGACCCGTCCCGGCACAAGGTCACCCGCGGGGACACGGTGATCGAACTGACCGCCAAGGAATACGTGATCCTGCAGTACTTCATGCAGAACGCGGAGACCGTGGTGTCCAAACTGCAGATCATGGACAACGCGTGGGATGCCGCGTTCGAGGGTTCGGAGAACATCGTGGAGGTCTACGTGGGGTATCTGCGCAAGAAGATCGACGTTCCCTTCGGCCTCAACACGCTGCAGACCGTGCGGGGTATGGGGTATCGACTGGTCGCGGATACCTCCGCGGCATGAGCATGTTGGGCGTGCGCCGGCGGTGGGGCGTGCGGCGCAAGACCACGCTCGCTGCGGCACTGCTCATGATCGTGGTGCTGTTGTTGGCGGGTGTGCTCCTGCTGGAAGTGCTCAAGCGCAACATTGTCTCCACCGCCCATGATCAAGCGGTGACCAGTCAGCAGCAGGTGCTCTCGCGTCTGGTGGACGGGCAGGAGACTCCCGAGAATCGCGTGATCTACGTGTGGTCCCAAGCGGACCCCGAGGATCTGCTGCGCGCGGTGGGCCAACCCGGTGTCCTGGTGCAGCTCACCGATCAGGAGGGCTCGGTCGTGGCCTCCTCACCCGCAATGACCGGGGACATTGATTTGAACTCACCGGCGCTCACCCCGGGTGCCACGTTCGAATCGCGCACCGACGACCAAGGCCTCCTGCGCATCCCCAACGATTTTGTATATGTCTCCGAAGGCATAGTGGTCAACGACGAACCCCACACCTTGGTGGTGGCCGTTCCCGTCAACCTGCAGACCAGTTCCCTCACCGTCGTGGCGGTGTTCGTGCTGGTGGTGGGCCCGCTCCTCGTGATCCTGGGCGCGCTGACCATGTGGTGGCTCACGGGCCGTTCCCTGCGGCCGGTCCGGCGCATCACCGACCAGGTGCGCACCATCGGCGGGTCCAATCTGGACGAACGCGTGGATGTGCCGCCCACCCGCGACGAGATTGCTCAGCTGGCCTCCACCATGAACGCGATGCTGGACCGGCTCCAGGCGTCGGATCAGGCACAACGGCGCTTTGTGGCCGATGCGTCCCACGAGCTGCGCTCGCCGCTGGCCACGTTGTCCACCACGCTGGACGTGGCCCGCAGCGATCCCTCCGGCGAGGCCTGGAAAGAGCTGTCCCCGGTGCTCGTCTCCCAGTCCCAGCGCATGGGTCAGCTCGTGCAGGACCTCCTCACCCTCGCCCGCGCGGACGACGCCGGCCTGGACATGCGCGTTGCCGACACCGACATGGACGAGGTGGTGTCGGACGAGATCGCCCGGATCCGACCCGCACTGGACCAGGAACTGACGGTCTACATCGAGCCGGTGCGCCTGCGTGCGGACGCCTCAAAGCTGCAGCACGTGGTGCGGAATCTGCTGTCCAACGCGGGTCGCCATGCTGAGTCGCTGATCGAGGTGCGGTTGAGCGCGACCGAGACGAATGCGGTGCTCACCGTGATCAACAACGGCGATACGATTGCCCCCGCAGATCAGAACAAGGTCTTCGAACGGTTCGTCCGCCTGGACGCTTCACGAGCCCGGGATACCGGTGGATCCGGATTGGGCCTGGCCATCAGCCGCGAGATCGTGCTCGCCCACGGTGGCACCATCGCGGTCGATGAGGACTCACACGGTCGCTGCCGCTTTACGGTGACCCTGCCCCTCCCGAAGGATGCTCCGTAGCCTCCACGGTGTGCGCCAATAGCCGCTCACTCGTCATGAACACGAGAGCAGCGGAAGCCACCGCGATGATGCGCGGAATGACCTCGCCCAGCAGATCCCGGGTGATGACGTCCGGGAGCAGCCACGTGCACAGGGCCGACACCGAGAAATAGGCCACCACGGCCGCAACGAACACCAGGATCCTGGCCGGGGTGGCGACGCCCTCGAAGAATTCGGGGCGGGAGTGATCGCGCTCGCCTCGCACGAGTCCCATGAAGGATTTGATCGGCACAATCCACTCCTTCGGTCCGCTCGGTGACTTATTGATTACCTCTGACGTCCTAATCTACCCCGGGGTAGATCGCTCTGACATGGCCGAATGGCCAGTCTTCCTGGGCTTTTGCCATCGACGCGGACGACGCCGCTCGGGTACCTTGCGCACGCAAGGTACCCGAGCGGCGTCGTCGGGCGGTGAAAAGCGGGGTTACGGGACGATGGTGAACTTGACCTGGCCGTCGCCGCCGCGTTCGGCGATGCGCAGCACCTCTGCCACCTGATCCAAGGTGTGGGTGGGGCCTAGGCAGTAGTCGACCTCGACCTCGCCGTCGTGGATGCGACGGACAGCCTCGTGGAAGGACTTGAGGCCGGGCTCGGACTGGGCGGCCACGGAACCCTGGAGGCGCACGCACTTGCGGAAGACCTCGAAGATCGGCACGAGAGTAGGTTCGAAGCTTTCGTACAGGCCGAACCAGCCCACGATGCCGCGGTTGGCCACGATGTCCACGGCCTGGGTGCGCAACTCATCGGAACCGACGGCCTCGATCACCAGATCCGCGCCGTTGTTGCCGGTGAGCTCGGAGACCACGGTGCCCAGGTCCTCGTCCGGGATCAGCACGGCGCGGGCACCCAGCTTGCGGGCGATCTCGAGGCGGGCAGGTTCCTTGTCCGAAATGATGACCTGGTCGAAACCGCGGCGCAGGGCGTCCTGCAGGAAGAACAAGCCCGCGGAACCGGCGCCCATGATCACGCACGTGCCCGCGGTGCGCGCGGGCACCTCGGTGGGCCAGTAGAGGTCGAACGCGTAAATGCACGTGCCCAGCTGCTGGGCCATCATGTAGCGGCGCATCTGGGTGAGATCGTTACTGTTCACGTCCGAGGGCAGAGCCACGGCGTGGTCGTCGTCGAGCAGCATGTACTCCGCGAACGCTCCACCGAACTCACCCGGGGGAACGCACAGCACTGTGGTGCCCACGGGGAACTTCTCGGAGTTGGACTCCGAAACGACACCCACGCCCTCGTGGCCCGGGTAGCCCGCGCGCTCCGGACCCTTGGGATGCAGCGTGCCGTGCAGGGCCGCGTGCAGATCCGAACCACAGACTGATGCCGCCGTCATCCGCACCACGAACGTGCCCGGCTCAGTGGCCTGCGGTTTGGGCCATTCACGCACGGTGATGACTCCGGTTTCCGGCACGTGGGTTGCGCGCATCTGGGGCTCCTTCGCTGGGGGAACTGCATGAAAATAACCGCTTCAACGGTACTTCATGGAGTAGCTTGGCCCCCTGGAGGGCGACGCTTTATATCACAACGTGATACATAGTTGTAGGCTAATCCCAATGTTACTTCCCCGCGCGTTCAAACCTTTCAGTACCCCGGCCTTCGCGGTGCTGGCCTTTGCCATGTGCATGAGCGTGTTCGGATCAGGACTGTGGGCGGTCGCCTTGGTCGCGAAGGTCATGGCCTTGGGCGGTTCGGCCGTGGATCTGTCCATGGTCACCGCGGCCGGTGCCTTGGGCGCGGTGGTTTTCGTCCTGGTGGGCGGGGTGACGGCAGATCGCGTGCGGCTGAATATCATCTTGCGATGCGTGGAAGCCACCAATTTTCTGACCGCTTCTGTGATCGTGCTACTGACATGGACCGGCAACCTTGCGATGTGGCACCTGGCGATCGCCGCGTTCGTGTTCGCAGGCTCCTTGGGATTCTTCTACCCCGCCTACTCGGCCGCACTGCCGAGGATCCTGCCGGCCAGTCAGTTGCTTGCCGCCAACGGTGTGGAGGGGACCGCCCGACCGCTCTTGCAGATCGCTGCCGGTCCCGCGGTGGGTGGCTTCCTCGCTGGCCTGGCTTTCCCAGCGCTCGCCGTGGTGGCCATTGCCGTGTGCCACGCCGCAGCGTTCGTCCTGATGATGTTTCTGCGCATCCCAACGAGCGGCAGGTTCGGGGAGGAGGAACCGCAAGGCTCCAACACGGCGCCGTCCACGTCCATCTTGCGTGATCTGGTGGACGGTTTCCTCTACTCGGTGCGCACTCCGTGGTTGCTTTGGACGCTCTTGTGGGCCATGAGCGCTGTGTTCTTGTTCATCGGCCCGCTCGAGGTGCTCGTCCCATTCCTGGTCGTGGACCGGCTGGGCGGCACGGTGGCCAGTTACGGTGCGATGCTCGGTCTGTACGGGGTGTCCATGGCGCTGGGTTCGATCATCACGGCATCCATGCCCCTGCCGCGCAATTACCTCACCACCATGATCTGGCTGTGGGGTTTCGGCACGCTGCCGTTCGGCCTGGTGGGCATGACCGATTCGTGGTGGGTCATGGCGATCGCGTTGTGTGTCTTCGGTGCCACGGGCGGCGCTGGTCAGGTCATTTGGGGCACTCTGCTGCAGCGCCGCGTCCCCGTGCACATGCTTGGGCGCATCTCATCCCTGGACTTCTTCGTGTCCCTGTCGCTCATGCCCGTATCCATGGCGGTGGCGGGACCGGTTTCACAGGTCCTGCCACCCGAGGCGATCTTCTGGGGCGTGGCCATCGTGACGCCTCTGCTCGGCGTCATTGCGGTCTTCGCCGGTCGGATGCACAAGGACCAGGCAGAGCACCCGCTGCGCTAGTCGCCCACGCTCGAACGCGACGACGCCGCTCCCGGGACTTTCCGTACGAAAGGTTCCAGGAGCGGCGTCGTCAGCTATCTGACCAGTATCTATAACTGGATCAGTATGCTTTGTGGCGCTGCTCCACGATCAGGTGGATGAGCGCGAACGTGCCCTGCTCGTCAATGGCCTTGAAGGCTTCCTCGAGCGCACCCGGGATCTCGGACTCGCGCTCCACGCGCACGCCAAAACCACCGAACGAGGTGGCCATGCCCGCGAAATCCGGGTTCGTCAACTGGGTACCGGACACGCGCTTGGGGTACTGCTTCTCCTGGTGCGTGCGGATGGTGCCGTACTCCTGGTTGTCCATCACGATGACCAACGGCGTGGCGCCGTACTGCGCGGCGGTGGCCAGCTCTTGACCGTTCATGAGGAACTCACCGTCACCGGCGATCGAGATCACTCGGCGGCCCGGGTAGTTCAGGGACGCTGCCACGGCGGAGGGTACCGAGTACCCCATGGAACCGTTGCGCGCCGAAATCATGGACGCGTAGCCATTGGTCGGGAAGTATCGGTGCGCCCAGTTGGTGTGCTCTCCGGCGCCGAAGGTGACCATGGCGTCCTCCGGCAGGTTTTCCACCAAGTTGGCCATCATGGTGTCCATGGTGGCCGGGCCGTCCTCCGGGTGGGTGTCCTTTGGCTCGGCGAAGTCGACCTGCTGCTGCCGCATGCGACCACACCAGTCCTTCCAGCCGTCCTTGACCGGGAGGTCCATGCGCACCAGGTCGCGCACGAATACGTCCGGCTTGGCCACGATCTGATGCGAAACGGCACCGGAACGGCCGCGCATGGACGGGTCCATGGTCACGATGAAGTTCTTCTTGGACCAGTCCTGACGCACCAGGAAACCGTCCGTGATCACGTCACCGGGCACGGTTCCCACGAAGACGAGCAGGTCAGTTTCTTCCAGCAGGTCGTAGGTGGGTCGCGGGCGGCCATAGCCGATGGGGCCCACGTAGGACGGGGAGTTGAACGGCACGGTACCCTCCGTGCGCCACTCGGCTGCGGCGGGGATGTGATGTTCCTCGAGCCACTGGGTGAACTTCTGGGCGCCCTCGTGGGTCCAGTCGTTACCGCCGGTCACGAACAGCGGCTTCTCGGATTCCTTGAGCGCGCTCTCCAGAGCCTTCCAGTCGGTCACGGTCATACCGCCACCAGCAACAGGAATCCGCGGGTGCAGGGTCGCGTCGATCTCGCGCGTGATGACGTCCTCGGGCAAACCGACCACCACGGGACCGGGGCGGCCGGACGCCGCTGCGAACATGGCCTCGGCGACATATTCGGAGGCGCGCTCGGCGTGGTCCAGGACCATCACGCGCTTGGCGCCAGAGCCGAACCACTGGTGCGGATCGAACTCCTGGAACGCCTCCTTCTCGCGATGTTCGAAGGGGATCAGCCCCACGAACAGCACCATGGGAGTGGAATCCTGCCACGCGGTGTGCAGGCCCACGTGAGCGTTGGCGGCACCGGGGCCACGGGTCACCATGGCTACGCCGGGCACGGTGTTCATCTTGCCGTCGGCCTCGGCCATGTACGCGGCGCCGCCCTCGTGGCGGGTGATCACGGTATTGATGGGGGACTTGTACAGGCCGTCCAGCACATCCAGGTAGCTCTCGCCGGGCACGACGTACGCGCGTTCCACGCCGTGGGCGACCAGGGAATCCACGATCACGTGGCCGGCCGATTTACGTCCTGCTGTGGACTGTTCCGAAGAAGATTGGGTCACCGTGAGGTCCTCATTTCGCCATTGAAAAGTCGTGAAGATTGTGGGCGATTCCACGGGGATCGTCCGCGAATATCAGACTCGAAACTACCCGAGAACGCCCGGGGTGGGGGTATCGGAGCGGCATATTTGTTAATCCGACAAACTATGACCCTCCCGCAGCCACGCGCGGAAGGCAGCGGGTACGACGTCGCCCCGGTCCCGTACACGCGTACGGAACCAGGGCGATCGGATCGGGTGGGATAAAGCGTCAGTCGTGCATGTCCTCGAGCTCCACACCCTTGGTCTCGGAGACCATCTTGATGGTGAAGATCAGCGAGACCACCGCGAAGAACGCGTAGATGCCGTAGGCCAGACCCAGCGAGAAGTTGGACAGCGCCGGGAAGGTGACGGTGACGGCCCAGTTGGCGATCCACTGCACGGCACCGGCCACGGCCAGTGCGGCACCGCGGATGCGGTTGGGGAACATCTCGCCCAGCAGGACCCACATGAGCGGACCCCACGAGACACCGAAGAAGATCACGAACAGGTTGGCAGCGATCAGGGCGACCGGACCTGCCACGGGGCCGAGCACCGGCGTGAGCTGACCGTCCACCATGACTTTGCTGGCGGTGGCGAAGACAATGGCCAGGGTTGCGAGCGAAACGGCCATACCGGTGGAGCCAATGAGCAGCAGAGGGCGGCGGCCCACCTTGTCCACCAGGAAGATGGCCACGATGGTTACCAACACGTTGGTCACGGAGGTGGCGACCGAGATCACGAACGAATCGGACTCCGAGAAGCCCACCGACTCCCACAACACGTTGGAGTAGTAGAAGATCACGTTGATGCCCACGAACTGTTGCAGGGCTGCCAGGCCGATACCGACCCACACGATGGGCTTGAGACCACCCAGGGAACCACGCAGATCGCTGAAGCGGGGCTTGTGTTCCTTGTTGATGGTTTCGCGGATGCGGGCCACGCGCTCCTCGGCCACCTGATCGCCGTGGATGCTGGTCAACACGGAGCGAGCCTCGTCATCACGGCCGCGGGACACCAGGTAACGCGGGGACTCGGGAATGGTGAACGCGCCGATGCCGTACATGACAGCCGGGATGGCCATGACCAGGAACATCCAGCGCCAGGCCTCGAGACCCAGCCACAGCTCGTTGGCTGCCCCGCCGGCCCAGTAGGCCAACAGGGCGTCAATGAGCAGCGACAGGAAGATACCGAGCACAATGCCCATCTGCTGCAGCGAGCCCAACCGGCCGCGCAGGTGCGCAGGGGAAACTTCGGCAATGTAGGCGGGGGCGATCACGGAGGCCACACCCACACCCACACCTCCGACCACGCGGAAGATGACCAGCGTGGTGATGTCATTAGCCAGGCCACAACCGATCGCTGAGGCCAGGAACAGGACCGCGGCGATCTTCATGATCAGGATGCGACCGGTGCGGTCCGCAATGCGGGCGCCGAAGAAGGCACCCACCGCGGCACCCAGCAGTGCCGCTGCCACCGCGAAGCCCAGGGGACCCGGACCCACGTCGAAGCGGGATTGGATGGAGGACACCGCGCCGTTGATCACGGCGGAGTCGTAACCGAAGAGCAGGCCACCGAAAGCAGCGACCGTTGTGATTCTGATGACCGCGCCGGTGTTTGCGTCGTGACGCTCGGACGGTACTGCGTGCGCTGCTTGGCTCATCGCGCAGCTCCCTTGCTGTAACGAAGTAAGAATGCAGGCCCCAGGGCATAGGACGCTGTGGGGACGGTAACCGGAAGTACGCTTGCCGGTAGTGGATCAAGATTAGGACCCGGATCACTAAATGTCCATGTCTTGAACACAAAAAACGTGGGTGTGTCTTAAACGGTGAGAGAAACGTTCTCGAGCGCCATGATCAGCGCCCCGGTGAGGTGCGCTTCCGGGCCGAGTTCAGCGGCGGTGATCGCGAGGTCCCGGGTGCAGCCTTGTACACCGTAGCGAGACACGATCTCCCGTAGCGGAGCCAACAGCAGATCACCCGCGCGGGCCAATCCGCCACCCACGACCACGAGCTCCGGATTGATGAGATTGCACAGGTTCGCCACGGTGGTGCCCAGGGTGCGACCGGTGTCCCCGATGACGCGAGCACAGCCGACATCCCCGGCCAGAGCGGCGTCGACAACCTGAGCGACCGTGAGATCGGGGCCGCGGGTGGCGCCCAGGAGGGTGAGGACGGCCTCGGACGAGATGAACGTTTCCAGGCATCCGCGGTTGCCACAGCGGCAGACGTCACCCTGCTCGTCCAGGGTCATGTGCCCGAGCTCCCCGGCGGAACCGGTGGCTCCTCGGAACAGTCGGCCGTTGAGGATCAGGCCGGCACCCACGCCGTGGGAGACCTTGATGTAGGCCATGTTCTGGGCGGTGCGTCCGGCGCCCTGGGAGAACTCACCCACCGCCCCGGCATTCGCATCATTTTCCACGGCCACCGGGAGTCCGAGTCGGCCGGAGGCAGCGGCACGGACATCGGTATCGGCCCAGGCCGGAAGGATGGCCCCGGCGCTCACCACGCGTCCTTCGAGGTCTACGGGGGCCGGCACGGTCAATCCGGCGGCGAGTAGTTTTACCCGAGGAATCTTCAGCTTCCGAACCATGGCGTCCAAGGTGGAATCGGCCGTGTCCAGCACTTCGGTGACCGAATGGCCTCGGGGCAGATCAAATCGCTGACGAGCCTTGATGTCCTGATTGAGATCCGCCACGGCCACGGTGAGGTGGCGGTGGCCCACATCGAGGCCCACCACGAAGCCGGCGTTGTCGCTGAACCGGACTAGCTGCCCACGGCGGCCCCCGTGTGACGAATCCATAGCCAGCACTCCCGCGGTCACCATCTCGTGCACGATGGAGGACACCGTGGACGGCGCCAGGGCTGTTTCGCGCGCGATGGTCGCCTGCGTGGTGGTACCCAGTGCGCGCATGGCATCGATCACCCGGCGCTGATTGGCCACGCGCAAAGACGTCTGTGAGCCCGGGGCCGCTTCGAAGGGGGCGGACGTGGAGTGCAGGGACATCGTCGTCCTCGATTTCCTGTGAAGATTCTCTTGCACCGGAGTGTAGCCCGTCTTCAACTATCGAAGACAAAGCTCCTGATTGACAGAGGTTCGGACTAATTAGGCGTGGTTGGCTCTCGGACGAGTGCTCATAGCCCCTTGGCCCTACGGCGACTAAGTCACACGAGAAAGGAACCGCGCCGACACGAAGCGCGCGGCGCGGTTCCTCACGGTGCGGTCACGGTGCCGCGTGAAACAGCTTGGGCTCAGGCCTCGTCGAACAGGCGAAGTGCCATGGCCGTGTGGGTCACGGCGGCCCCGGCGCGCAGACCTGCGGCGACCATGCCCGCTTCCACGATCTGCTCGCGTGTGGCACCGGCGGCCTTGGCCTTCTTGGTGTGCACTTCGAGGCAGTAGGGGCACTGGGTGGTCAGGGCGACACCGATGGCGATGAGCTCACGGTTCAAGGGGTCGATGTGACCGCCCTCGCGACCGATGGCCGCGTCGAATGTCGCGAATTTGGTGAACTCCTCGGGTGCAAGCTTCTTCAGCTCACCCAGGAGCTTGAGGTCTTCCGGAGAATGGTAGTGATCAGCCATGAGTCATCCTGCTTTCTGTGATTACCGGTACTGACTCCCTCAGTCTGCGGTCGCGGGGGTGGCGTTGGCCAGCAGTTGACGAACCTGGTCAGGTGCATCCGAATCCGCCGCGATGAAATGGGTGTTCTTGGTGACCACCGTGGGAACCGTGGAATTGCCATCGTTGAGGGAGGCTACGTACTCCTTGGCCGCCGGATCTTCCCAGATATTGATCCACGTGGCCTTCTGGCCGTCCTCACCCAATCCGTATTCAAGGCGCTCACAGAATGGGCACCCGGGACGCCAGTAGATGGCCACGCCGTTGTTGTCGATGTGCTTGAGTGCGTCGTCTTGCGAAACCTGTGGGTACTGGGGATTCTCGGGCACGGTGGCTCCTGGGATCGAGGTGGATTGGGTCAGTTCAGAGTTATAACGGCAGAGTAGATGAGTCGATTCCGAACGACGTCATAATTGTCGCGAACAGCACATTCCGATAAGAGAATACAAACGAAGAAGGGTTCATTACATTTTTTCGTTTCACGTGAAACCTCCAGGCTCACCGGCTCTGGTGCGCGATTTCAGCAATCACTCGGTGATGAGTGACACCATGGATCTATGACCTATCCGGCGCAGAAAACTTCCCCCTCGCCGGGCGGGTCCCCGTGGCGCTTGCCGCAACTGCGACACCGAGTGGCCGTACCTCTGGTCACGGTGTTGTTGGTTGCGACCGTCGGTCGATTGCTGGTGGTCTCACCGGAAATCACGCACGGGGAGACCGCGTTGCTCGAGGGGCTTGTCCAATATCGCAACGCAGTATTCGACGCCATTGCCATGGCGGTCCAGGCTGTGCTCTCCAATGCGGGCATTGTATTGATCATCGCCATGATCACCGGGTGGCTCGCCGTCTTCCGGCGACGACCCCTGGACGCCACCGCGTTCCTCATCACGTCCCTCATGGGTTGGGCCACGATCGGTCTGGTCAAGGTCGCTGCAGAGCGCCCACGCCCGTCTTTGATGACCGGTGATCAACTTCTGGCGCTCGACGGCGCCACGTCCTTCCCGTCGGGACACACTGGTGGCGCACTCGCGATCGTGTTGGCTTTAACACTCGTGAATTTCCGCTCTTCCAAACACAACCGAATTCTATTGTTCGGTCTTGCGTTTGTGGCTCTCGTTGGACTCAGCCGTATATACGCAACCGCGCATTTTCCGCTTGACGTGCTGGTTTCCATCCCGGTGGCGTGGGCTGGTGTGATGATCGGCTGTGCAGTATCGAATGCTTTGGTGCCAGCTCTGGCCTATGGATTCGGCTGGACACAGAAAGATGTCACGGTGCCTGCGCCGGGATCCAAGCGTGCGACCAGCACCGTGACTGGCGAACGAAGCGCAACTGGCGCGACCGCGGCGTCGTCGTGGGAAGCGCCCGTGACCGCACAGCAAAGCCGCCCGACCTTCGACCTCAACGAGGCGGAGGAAGACCGGGCGGCCTAGTAGCTGCTGGGCGAATCAGTCGTCCACGGTGTACCCGGCCTTGACGCACAGCACCGGGCAAGTGGCCTCCAGCAGGATGCGCTGAGTGGTGGGCGCCATGATGAGCTTGCCCACCGGCGTGCGCTTACGCGTTCCGATGACCAGCAGCTCGGCAGTGACGCGTTCACACGCGTCCAGGATGGCGTCCGCGGGGTCGCTGTCCGGGTGGACGGACACCAATTCGTGATCGATGCCGCTCTCGGCCAACAGCTCCTGGTCTTCGGCGGACGCCGCCGGTGATTCCTGTTCGGCGGGACGTCCGAAGCGTTGCTTGGGTGCGGGTGCCTGAACGATGACCAGTTTGCTGGAACGTAGTTTTGCTTCGCCGATGCTGGCCCGCAGTGCGGCGCGTCCGGCGGGGGTCGGTAGGTAGCCGACGACAATGCTCATGGGTGTCTCCCTGGTACGTGAGGAACGAATGCTTTAGCGGTCGGTGTCTTCCAGGTGTGCGAGATCTTCCGGGTGGTGGAAGCGGGTGCGGCGGCCGGTGAACAAACGGTCGTAGAGGAAGTTCAGCAGCCAGAGCAGCACGCCCAGCCCAATGAGTATCACGGCAATCTGGTACTCGATGGGGTCCTGCGCCCACGGGCCCAGAAGGTAGGCACAGGTGATGGTGCCCAGGTAGGGCAGGACCTTGGGAGCGTGGAAGTACGCGTGATCCTCCTGTGACTTGTCACGGCGCAAAATGATCGCCGCAATGTTGACCACCGTGAACACGGCCAGCAACAGCAATGCCGTGGTGCCGCCCAGGGCTGAAGCCGTTCCCTTACCCATGAAGTTGTTGACGATCAGGATGAGGGCCATGCCCAGCACGGTGGTGAAGATGATGGAGGTCCACGGCGTACGGCGCTCCGGGAGCACCTTGCCGAGGATCCCGGGAATCACACCCTGGCGCGCCATGCCGTAGAGCAAACGGGATGCCATGAGCATGTTGATCAGCGCGGTGTTGGCCACGGCGATGATGGTCAGGAACGGGTAGATGGAGTCGATCGGAATACCCGGTGCGCCGATACGTACCACGTCCAGCAACGGGGTGGTGGATTCACCCAGCTGACCGATGGGCACGATGGCCACGGTGAAGATCGAGACCAGCACGTAGACCACCAGCGTGATGCTCAGGCCCAGCAGCATGACGCGAGGGAAGTTCCGAGTGGGGTCCTTGGTCTCCTCGACCATGTTGACCGAGTCCTCGAAGCCCACGAACGAGAAGAACGCCAAGGAGGTTACCGCGGTCAGGGCCATGAAGATGCTCTTGTCCTCGGAGGTTTCGAAGACCACGGTCTGGCTGAAGTCCGCATTGCCCTGAGATGCGGCCCAGAAGCCCACCAGGATCACGATCAGCAGGCCCGTGAGTTCGATGCACGTGAGCACCACGTTGAGTTTCACGGATTCGGACACACCGCGCAGGTTGATGAGAGCCAGGATGCCCAGGAACACGATGGCTACCACGGAGATACCGAACGGGCTCAGCTCCAGGTGGAAGCCCTTAGCAAAGTTGGATGCTACTGCGGACGAAGCGGTAGCGGCAGATGTCAGGCCGGAGCACAGCACGGCAAACGTCACCAGGAAGGTGATGAAGTGGATGCCGAAGGCCTTGTGCGTGTAGAGAGCTGCGCCCGAGGCACCCGGGTACTTGGTGACCAGCTCCAGGTAGGAGAACGCGGTGATGGTGGCCACCGCGAAAGCGATCAGGATGGGTGCCCACGCAGCACCGCCGATTTCGCCGGCGATATTGCCGGTCAGAGCGTAGACGCCGGTGCCCAAGATGTCGCCCACAATGAACAACAGCAGTAGTCCAGGTCCCATGACCCGTTTCAGTTCGTGGGATTCACCGGTTTTCGGATCGTTGCCTTTGACTCCCGCCGACGACGCAGTGGCACCTTGGCCGGGGGACGTTTCGTTGCTCATGAGGACCTCTTGCTACAAGGGGGCGCTGTCCACAATCCGAGGTGAGATCAGGGACTGTGAGGCGGTGCCGAACGTAATTGTTACGTGAGGTCAATGTAGGCGATTCACGTCACACTTCATAGGGCAACACGATGTGCAGAACGCCCCGCGCCTCTCGAAGAGGTGCGGGGCGTTCGGAACGGCCGGAGCGACGTCGTCGGTGGAGTATTTACCGAACGCCGCGCATGAGGCGCGTGATGGGCTTGGCCAGCAGGAGCAGGACAACGCCCAGCGCCGCGGTGATCAGGCCCAGGGTGCCGAAGTAGGCGCCCTCGGTGTCCGAGGTGTAGTAGACCGCGAGCACGCCGGACAGGGTGGTACCGAGCGAGACGGCCAGATTGTTCAAAGCGACCATCTGCGCGGGGTACTTGTTCGGTGCGAGCTTGGTCGTCAGGGACAGACCGACCGGGGAGAGCATGAGCTCACCGAGCGTGGCGATCAGCAGGATCAGAGCGATCCACATCAGCGGCACGGACACGTGACCCACCATGGGCAGGAAGGTCAGGAACGCGGCGCCGATCAGCAGCAACGCCAGACCGAACTTGACCGGCGTGGTGGGCTGACGGCGACCCAGCTTGGTCCACATGGCGGCGAACACGGGTGCCAGCAGGATGATGAACACGGGGTTGATCGACTGGACCCAGGACGGCGGCATTTCCCAGCCGAAGAGGTTCAGGTTGAGGCGGGTGTCCGCGTAGATCGCGATGACCGTGAACTGCTGCTGGAACAGTGCGAAGAATGCCGCAGTGGCAATGAACATGGGGATGAACGAGATCACGCGGGAGTGCTCATCCGAGCTGAGGTCCCTGTCGCGCAGCAACATAGTGAAGATGGCGATGGCCGCCAAAATCACGACCACGGTGATGACGTTGGCGAGGTTCGCGGCGTTCAGGACGCCCAGCAGCGCGGCAACGGCAATGATGGCCACGGCGGCCAGAGCGATGGTGATCCACTTGCCGTACTCCGAGCGGGGCAGCGGGTTGGGAACGTGGTGTATCGACTGGGGAAGCTTACGGCGAGCGCGGGTGTAGAGGATCAGGCCGATGGCCATGCCGATGGCTGCCAAACCGAAGCCGAAGTGGAAGCCCCAGGCTTCCCACGCTGCACCGGTCAGCAGCGGGCCGGCCAGACCACCGATGTTGACGCCCATGTAGTAGAGCGAGAAGCCGGCGTCACGGCGCGGATCTTCGCGCTCGTAGAGGTGACCGACCATATCGACGCACGTGGTCTTCAGGCCACCGGAACCGATGGCAATGCAGATCAGGCCGATAGCCAGACCCGCCACACTGGGGAGCAGAGCCAGGGAGATATGGCCCGCCATAATGAGGAGCGCGGAGTAGAACATGGTTCGTTCGGACCCGAGCAGCCGGTCAGCGATCCAGGCACCCAGGATCGAGCTGAGGTAGACGCTACCGCCGTATGCGCCCACGATGCCCACGGCCACGTTCTCGGGAATCCCGAGTCCGCCATCCACCGCGGCGTAGTACATGTAGTAGAGGACCAGGCCCTGCATGCCGTAGAACGAGAAACGCTCCCACATCTCCACGCTGAACAGGTGGGACAGCATGCGCGGCTGGCCGAAGAATGTTTTTCCGCTGGGATCCTGCGGAGCTATGTGCGAATTGGGCGTGACCGGCACGGTTGTGGCGCGCGGCTCCCCCGGGGTGTTGTTTGTCATAACTTCCAATTCTGCACCTGTTAGGGGAGCTAACGCGACATGGCGGGCTTTGTCGTCGGTTCGTGGTCAGCTTTATTGCCTAGTCGTCAGGCAGAAATGGGCGGTCATCGGGCGGTAAAAGTTCCTATGCTCGAGGCATGTTCTCGTCACCCAGACGCCAACGCGGCCTCGGTGACATTTCTGGCGGAGGTTCGTAACGAAAACCGTCATTCGCGTGCGATCCTGCGCCACAGATGTCAGGACGCGCTCGGGACGGAGTTCAGTCTCGCCAGTGAGAATGGCCTCGGTTCCCCTGAGGGAACCGAGGCCATTTCGTGGAGGTAACAGCGATCAGTCGTTGAAGTCCTCCGGCGCGGAGCCGATGCGGCCGTCGTCGCGGGTGAGGCCGTCGATCAGGGCGATCTCCTCGGAGCTGAGCGTGAGGTCCTGCGCGGCCCAGTTCTCCTCGATGCGTTCGGGAGTCACGGACTTGGGGAACACCACGTTGCCGATGGCCAAGTGCCACGCGATGATGACCTGCGCCGGGGTGGCGTCGTGGGCCTTGGCGATCTGGGCGATGGTCTCGTCCTGCAGATCGGCCTTGCCCTGACCCAGCGGGGACCAGGCTTCGGTCACGATGTCGTACTTCGCATCCAGATCGCGCATGGCCTTCTGGTTGAAGTAGGGGTGCAGCTCGATCTGGTGTGCGGCGGGGATGTCACCGGTGTCGATGATCTCCTGGAAGGCTTCCTCACCGAAGTTGGAGATACCAATGGAACGGGCCTTACCGGACTTCTTGATCTCCTGGAATGCCTTCCAGGTCTCCAGGTACTTGCCCTTCTTCGGCTGCGACCAGTGGATGAGGTACAGGTCCACGTAGTCCAGGCCCAGGCGTTCCAGGGATTCGTCGATGGCCTTCAGCGCGGAATCGTAGCCCTGGTCGTCATTCCACAGCTTGGTGGTGATGAACAGTTCCTCACGGGGGATGCCGCTCTTGGCGATCGCGCGACCCACGCCTTCTTCATTGCCGTAGATCTTGGCGGTGTCGATGTGGCGGTAGCCGGTCTCGAGAGCCTTGGTCACCACTTCCTCGGCGACGTCCGGCTCAACCTGCCAGACTCCGTAGCCGAACTGCGGAATCGTGTTGCCGTCGTTGAGGGTCAGGGTTGCATTGCGAGGCATGGAAATCCTTTCGTTGGGAAACTGTTTTCAGTGAACTCCTCCGCCTGCCGCCCTGACAAGCCGTTAAGTTATGAGTGAAGTCACGGCCGTCAGGTGCATGTCAGTGAGTCGTGGTGAAATAGAGGTATGAAGTTCAACTTCCACCGTGTCAAGACCCCCGCGTACATCACCTCCATCGCCCTGGTGGTGATCGGTCTGCTGTTCGAGCTCGGCTCCATGCCCGTTGCCGCGTGGATCTTCGTGATCCTGGGCATCGTGCTCAACGTCATGGCCGTGTCCGTGACCGCGGTCAACGACAATCCTCGCGCCCCTCGCGAGTTCAAGCGCTCCTCGGTGGAGGACGGCACCCGCGTGGTCATCGAACCGGACGTTGACACCGAGCAACAGGAGACCGTTCCTGCCGCACCTTCGACTCCCAAGGCGAAGTCCACCGCCCCCATCAAGGACGAAAAGCCCGCAAAGCGCATGGGCTCCTCCGCGCTCCGCGCGAACCTGGCCGGCAAGTTGGGTTCCCGTCCTGCCGCTGATGGCACCAAGGACCCCCACCAAGTCAAGTAGTTCTTCTGCCGACGACGCCGCTGCGTCGCCACGACAACGGTCTCTCGCCTTTCGGTAAGAGGCCGTTCGTATGTGCGGGTCGCGCTCACGGGCACGATCAGTTCATCGCCGCACCCTGATAGATCTGACGGATCCGCGCATCATCCAAGCGGGTTTCGATGTTCACGGTGTTCTCGGGATCGGAACGCAAGTAGCGCACCGGCCCGTGCGCGCCCACGGCGAGCTTCTCCGAATCCGACGTGTTGTACACGGCGTCGACCGGGGCCTGGAACTTGGGACCCTGTACCGGGTTCACGGACAGCACCAGGTGAGCAGTGACCGTCTCTGAGACGCCGTTCTCGTCGAACGGGGAGTCCACGTCCACTTCGCGGATGATGCCCACGCCGTAACCGATGACACCCGGCAGTCGAGTAGCCAGATGACCCTGCGCGCGGGCGAAGGCCTTCTTCACGCTGGAGATCCACGTGAGTGCGGCCAGAACCAAAATCACGGCAATCGCGCCCAACCACAGGCCGTTGTTAGTGTCCGCGTAGCGCATCCAGCACAGCACGATGGCCAGCGCCGACACCACGGGGATCACCAGGATCATGGAGTTGGCGAGCTTCTCGCGGGTGCCTACCTTGGCCGGTGTGGCAGGCGAGGCGGGACTCGCCGAGCTGGTACCGGACGCTGTGGCGCCTGGATCGGAAGCGCCGTCGGCGGGTGATGCGTTACTCGCGGGCGAAGAACCAGCATTGCCCGAGGTCGCGGACGGGTTGCGCCGCAACTGCTGCATGGCTTTGAGATCGAACCCTCGGTCATCAACGGTAACGGGGGTGGGCCAGGTGTCCATGGAATCCATGGTTCCCATTATGGTGGCATGACGTCCTAGAGAGGTGGTCCGTCCATGCCCGAGCGTCCCGCTCAGCCCCCGGTCAACCGCGGCCACCGTGCCGGTTTGCTGCTGGTGGGGGTGTTGTTGCTGGGCGCCAACCTCCGCGCCGGCATCACCGCGGTAGGTCCCGTGCTCCCGGACATCGAGCAACAGGGCGGCCTGACCGGGTTCGAGGCGTCGCTGCTCGTGAGCCTGCCGTTGATTGCGTTCGCCGTGATTTCGCCGTTCGCGCCACGGCTGGCTGAGAGCCTCGGGTTGGAACGCGTCCTGGGCCTGGCGCTCGCCGTGTTGGCGCTGGGTATCATCATTCGCTCGACGCCCGGGCCCGGCTTCATCTGGATCGGCACGGTGCTGCTGGGTGCCGCGATCGCGGTGCTGAACGTGCTGATCCCCGCGTTGATCAAACGCGATTGGCCGCACAAGATCGGCCCCATGACCGGTGTGTACCAGTCGGTCACCGCGCTCACGGCCGCTCTTGCTTCGGGTGTAGTGGTCCCCATTGCCCAGGTAGCCCCGTCCGGTTGGCGCTTCGCCCTGGGGATCTGGGCCGGCACGGCGATCATCGGCTTGGCCATCTTCCTGCCGTGGATCGTGGGTCGCCGGAAACCCACCAAGGACCTTCCCGGCCGTTCCGAGCTGCGTGACGAACACGGCGCTCTAAGGACGACGCCGCCCGCTCGCCGTCACGCCAAACTCCCCTTGGGTTCCGCGCTGGCTTGGCAGGTCACCGCGTACATGGGACTGCAGTCCACTGTCTACTACACGATGGTGACCTGGTTGCCCGCGGTGCAAGTGTTCAACGGTGCGAGCGCGGTGGAAGCCGGTTGGTACCACTTCGCGTTCCAGGCATGTGGACTGGTGGGCACCCTCTTCACGGCATCCATGATCCCCAGGACCCGGAGTCAGTCCGGGCTGGGCATCCTGTTCACCAGTTCGGCCGTGATCGGTGTGATCGGTCTGCTGACCATGCCCGGACTGTCACTGTTGTGGGCGCTGTTCATCGGCTTCTGCACGGGCGGGGCCATCGTGCTGGCCATGGCGCTGTTCGGGCTGCGCACCGTGGACTATCACCAGGCGGCCGGGCTGTCCTCAATGGCGCAAAGCGTCGGCTACCTGCTCGCTGCGTTGGGGCCGGTCATGATCGGTGTGCTGCGGGATGCTACGGGCACCTGGACCATCCCGCTGCTCACGATTCTCGGCGTGATCATCGCGCAGGGTGTGTTCGTGGCTCTGGCCGGACGCAATCGCACGCTGCCCGCGTAGGGCGAGCGAGCGGCGTCGTCGATCGTCGACGAGCTAGGCGAGCTGGAACGAGCGCTTGGACAGGCCGATCTTGTAGCCCTCGATCGTGGTCTTGACCGGGCCCTCGGGATCGTCCGCGGCACCCAACGTGATGAACAGCGGCGTGAAGTGCTCCACGGTGGGGTGCGCATAGGGCATGCCGGGGGCGTCGGTGCGGAAGCGGGACAGTCCGGCAACGTCACCGTCGTCGAGCAACTGGGCGGCCCACGAATCGAAGTCCACGGACCAGGACTCGGGCTCGGCCGTGGTCCCCAACAGCAGCTGGCGAGACGGCATGCCGTGGGTCATGAAGCCGGAACCGACCACCAGGTAGCCCTCGTGGCGCAATTGGCGCAGGTGGCGACCCAGGTCCATGAGTCGCTCGGGGGAGTGCGTGGGCATGGAGACCTGCAGTGCAGGAACGTCCGCGAGCGGGTACATGGCGCGCAGCGGAACCCACGCGCCGTGGTCCAAGCCGCGGTTGTGATCCACGTGCAAGGATTCGGTGTCCGGCATCATCGCGGCGATCCGGGCACCCAGTGTCGAGGCGTCCGGGGTGGGGTAGGTGAGCTCGTAGAAGCGCTGCTCGAACCCGCCGAAGTCGTAGACCAACGGGGTATTGGCGGTGGGCGAGGTGATGGACGTGGGCGCATTCTCCCAGTGCGCCGACACGACGACGACGCCGCGCGGCTTGGGCATGCTCATGGCCCACTCGAAGAGCTCGGAGAGCCAGAGCTCATCGTCGAGGAGCCCCGGATAACCGTGGCTCAAGTAGATGGAGGGCAGCGGTGCGTCACCGTCTTGCCAGCGCGGTTGCGCTGCGGAGCGGGGGACCGATGACATCTCATGGCGGTCGAGAACGGTCATGCTCATGACGGTTACTTCCTTCCAAAATAGTTTCTGTTGCAAGCAATTCTAGGGAACAATATTTGCTGCGTCAATATATTCCACCTAGAATCGGCGCATGAGCGATACAGAATGGTTGTCCGAAGACGAGCGCGAAGCGTGGCTGGCGCTCGTGTCGATCATGTTCCGCCTGCCCGGCGCCGTGGAAACACAGCTGCGCAGCGAAGAGGACATGTCTCTGGCGGAATACCTGGTTCTGGCGATGCTCTCCGAAGCCTCCGACCACCGGCACCGCATGTCCGAACTCGCGGCCGCCACGAACACGTCTCAGTCACGGCTCTCGCGCATCGTCGCGCGCATGGAGAAGGCCGGACTGGTCACCCGCGAGGGCCGGCTCGACGACCGCCGCGTGGTCATCGCCGAAATCACTGACGCCGGGATCGAACGCATCCAGCAAGCTGCGCCGGCTCATGTGCGCCACGTGCGCGACATCGTCTTCAATCGTCTGAGCCCCGAGCAGGTGGGTCAGCTGGTCGAGATCGGCCACTCCCTCAACCGCGGACCGGCTGAGGACGTGGCGAAGGGTTTGCGCTCGATCGCCTGAGCTCGGTGGCATCACGAGGTGGCTGCCTGCAGTTCGGTTCGCTGAATGCTTGGCCGCTTGAGCGCTCGGCTGGTTGCGCGCTCAAGCGCCCTGCTGTCGCACCGCGTGACCACGGATCCGAAGCACCTCGGCGCCGCTCCCGCCCCGGGTCTAGAGTGGCGGGGTGAGTATGAACAGCAGTCCGCACCGGGTCATGATGGGCGCCGTCAAGGGCCAGGAGTACAAGGGACGCAAGATCAGTGGCGCGACCATCAAGCGCATCCTGACTTTCGCGCGTCCGCACCGTAAGACCATCACCCTGTTCATCGTGGTTTCGGTGGCGCTGGCGGTGCTGGGCGTTGTCACTCCGGTGCTTGCCGGACGCGTGGTCAATGCCATCACCGGCGGTCAGGACATATCGGCCGTGGTGTGGCTGGCCGTGGGAATCGCGATCGTCGCCCTGCTGGATGCCGGTCTGTCCGTGCTCAACCGACTGTTGTCCTCGCGCGTGGGTGAAGGTCTGATCTACGACCTGCGCACCACTGTGTACGACCACGTGCAGACCATGCCGCTGGCGTTCTTCACCAGAACCCGCACGGGGGCACTGGTCTCCCGACTCAATACTGATGTGATCGGCGCGCAGCGCGCCTTCGCGGGAACCCTGTCCGGCGTGGTGTCCAACGTGGTTTCGTTGGCACTGACCGTGGGTGTCATGGTGACCATCTCGTGGCAGGTCACCGGCTTGTCTTTGCTGTTGCTCCCCATCTTCTTGATCCCCGCCCGTGCCATGGGCGGCCGACTGGCCGGGCTGCAGCGGCAATCCGCGCAGTACAACGCCCAGATGTCCATCCGCATGACCGAACGCTTCGCCGCCGGCGGAGCCACGCTGGTCAAGCTGTACGGTGACCCTTCGAGTGAGTCCCGGCAGTTCGCCGAACGAGCGGCGAGTGTGCGCAATATCGGTATTCGCACCACCATGCTGCAGACGACGTTCGTCACCGCGCTGACCTTGGTTTCCGCCTTGGCGCTGGCGTTGGTCTACGGCGTGGGCGGCGCCCAGGCGATCCTGGGTCACCTGGATGCCGGTGCCGTCGTGACCCTGGGCATGCTGCTGACCAGGCTATATACCCCGTTGACCATGTTGGCCAACGCCCACATGGACATCATGAGTGCCGTGGTGAGCTTTGAGCGCGTGTTCGAGGTGCTCGACATCAAACCCCTGATCCGCGAGGCTCCCGATGCCCGCGCCATCGACGCGGGCCCGGCGTCGGTGGAGTTCGACGACGTCCACTTCGCCTACCCCTCGGCCGAAAAGGTCTCCTTGGCCTCCTTGGAGGACGTGGCGGTGTTGGATTCGCGCGGTGGAGAAGAAGTGCTGCATGGCATCTCCTTCAGCGCCCAACCGGGTCACACCGTGGCCTTGGTCGGATCCTCGGGCGCGGGAAAGTCCACGATTGCCCAGTTGGTGGCGCGTCTGTACGACGTCGACACCGGTGCCGTCCGCTTGGGCGGCCAAGACGTCCGTGAAACCACGTTCGAATCTCTGCGTGACACCGTGGGCATGGTCATGCAGGACGGTCATCTGTTCCACGACACCATTCGCGCCAACTTGGCTCTGGCCCGCCCGGAGGCCACGGACGAGGACCTGTGGGATGCCCTGGATCGCGCCCGGATGAAACACGTAATTGAATCCCTCCCGGACGGCCTGGACACCGTGGTGGGAGAGCGCGGCTACCGGCTCTCCGGTGGTGAGCGGCAGCGCCTGACCATTGCCCGCCTGTTACTGGCGCAACCCCCTGTGGTGATTCTCGATGAGGCTACCTCTGCGCTGGATTCCACCAATGAGGTGTACGTGCAAGCGGCCTTGGGCGAGGCCATGGTCGGCCGTACCGCCATCGTGATTGCCCACCGCCTGTCGACCATTCGTCAGGCCGATCAGATTCTGGTGATCGAGGCGGGCCGGATCGTGGAGCGCGGCACGCACGACGAGTTGCTTGAGGCCGATGGCCGGTACGCGGAACTGTACGAAACGCAGTTCTCCACCACCGAGTGAGCGGGCCTAATCTGTCGTCATGCCGATGAACCTCTCGCTCCCCGATCAGCTGTTCGAAGAACTGGGCATTACCTGGCCCCACGCGATCGCGGTGGTGCTGTCCGCGGTCGGGATCTACGTGGCCTTCCTGCTGTTCGTGCGGATATTCGGTCAGCGCGTGCTCATGGCCATGTCCACGTTCGACGTGGTGGTCACGGTCATGCTCGGCTCGGTGGCCGGCCGCGTGATCCTGGGACACCCGCCCACTCTGACCAGCGGCATCCTGGGCCTGGCCACGCTGTTCATCCTGGAGGCGGTCTTCGGTCAGCTGCGCTCGTCGATGCGGGTGCACAAGCTCATGAACAGCCCGGCGCGATTGCTCATGATCGGCCAGGACATTCAAGAGAAGACGCTCAAGCGATCCCACATCACGATCTGGGAGTTGCATGGTGCGTTGCGTCGCGCCGGTATTCGCTCATATCAGGAGATCGCGTGTGTCCTACACGAGCCCGGCGGTGGCATCAGCGTGCTGCGCCGCGGTGTGCCCATCGACCCGCGGTTGCTCACTGACGTCGCCGGTGCAGACCACATCCCGGACGAGTTCCTCGCTGGGGATGACCCTGCCGGTGACCACCTGGGTAGTCACCGGCAGGGTTAGGACACGGCCGGGTTCAGCCCTGCCGGGCCTTCATGCGCGGGTTCTTCTTGTTGATCACGTAGGTGCGGCCGCGGCGGCGCACGATCTGCGAACCGGGAACCTTCTTGAGCGCGCGCAGTGAGTTACGGACCTTCATGGTGTCTCCTTTGTCTGGGTTGGCGGGGTGTCTTGACAGGGGTTGGTCGACGGCGGCTCGTCGACCGGGGCGCCCGTGGCGGCGTGGAGCAGCTCGTGCAGTTGCCCGCCGTCCAGGAATGAGCCGGTGATGGCGATCGTGCATCCGCACAGTCCGTCCGGTAGCAGCGAGACGTGTCGCCTAGCTCGATCGGGAAGCGTGGCCGCAGCCGTACTCGCGTTCAGTACCGACGCGATGTAGTCGAGTGTCGTGGGCTCCTGCTCTTTCGGTTCGAGCCACACGTGCGGCCCCACGCCCTCGATGGCCACCGTGCGGGAAGGATCCGTGTGGAAATGCACGGTTCCGCGCACCCGGCACGCGCCGGCCACCATGGTGCCCAGGGCGCGATGGGACAGTGCCGGGTCCACCGGCTGGGAGGTGCGCAGCACCACGGTCGAGGCCGCGGCGCCGTCGTACTCGGGAATACTCCCCGGACGACGCCGCTGCTTCGCGGCGTGTTCGTCGAAGCTCGCGAACATCCCGGCGTGCGTCGAGGAACTGCGACGTGGTGTGGCGGTGGCGTCCACAATCGTCAGGTGCGGGGCGATCTCCCCGATCAATTCAACGCCGCGGTCCCACTGTTCGGGGTGGTGCGGGGCCAAGGCTGAATCCAAGTTGTTCACAGCGAGCAGGCTGGAGCTGTGTGCGACTTCCGCGGCCAAGAACTCGCCGGAGGTTCGGCAGTATTCCCGTTCGGGCATGAAGCGTGGTTCGCCCTTGGGGGTCTCATGGACTGCGGGAAGCGCGGGGCGGGAATCGAACTCCACGGCAGGGGAGACATCCCAGAGAGTGTCCTCCACGGTTTCGGGATCCACGGCGAACAGCACGGACTGAATGCGGATCTCGGGGGACTCGGAGGTGCGTTCGGGGGCTCTAAGGGCGGCCACCGCATCTTCGGACGGGAACCCCATGGGGAGTAGCAGCACGATGAGTTCGTCATCCGCGGTTGCGGAGGCCTGGTCGACCACGTGGTGCGCAAGATCGTGCCGGGCTGCGGCACCTTGGTCCGCGTGGCCCGGCTCGGTGACATCCAGTGGTGAGGCGTGCAGGAAGCGGAGGTTCCCATTGCGGTGATGCTTGCGCATCAGGGCGCCGTCGGCGGTGATGTCCCATCGGATGAACTCGCCGAGGGCCAGCGCCGGGCGAGGTACTTCACGGCAGCCAGACGTGCCAGGGCATCCAGGGAGCTGACGATGACGAAACGCATACCGTCACTCTAATAAGAATGGTTCTCAAAAACAAACATGTGACAACACCGCGAAATAACGGAGCACACTGATGATTGCGCTGGATAGGATGAACGCACGCCATCGAAGGGACTTCAAGGGCATGACCGAAACGGCCATTCGCTATTCAGGCGTGAGCAAGGTGTATCCCAACGGGACCACCGCCGTGGACCACCTGGATCTGGAGATCCCCACCGGCTCACTCACCGTGTTCGTGGGCCCTTCGGGCTGCGGCAAAACCACCTCGCTCCGCATGCTCAACCGCATGGTGGAACCCACCTCCGGCACCGTGGAGATCAACGGTCGCAACGTGGCGGACGTCCCCGCCGCGCAGCTGCGCCGTTCCATGGGCTATGTGATGCAGCAGTCCGGGCTCATGCCCCACCGCACGGTGGAGGACAACATCGCCACCGTGCCCCGGTTGAACGGGGTGTCCAAATCCAAGGCCCGCGCCAATGCTCGTGAACTCCTCGGTTCCGTGGGGCTCGACGAGTCCCTGGCTACCCGCTACCCGGCGCAACTGTCCGGTGGTCAACAGCAGCGCGTGGGCGTGGCCCGAGCGCTTGCCGCTGATCCGCCCATCCTGCTCATGGACGAACCCTTCTCCGCGGTGGACCCCGTGGTGCGCCAGGACTTGCAGCGTGAACTCCTGGACCTGCAGAAGCGCTTGCACCGCACCATTGTGTTCGTCACCCACGACATCGACGAGGCCATCACCCTGGGTAACCGCGTGGCCGTCTTCGCCCGCGGTGGCAAGCTGGCCCAGTACGCGACCCCGGAAGAACTCCTTCGAGCTCCGGCCGACGACTTCGTGGCGGACTTCATCGGCCGCGACCGCGGCTTCCGCTCCCTGACCTTCTACCGCGCCCCGGTGGCCGTCCACCCCGTCACGGTGCTCAACGCGGAGACAGGCCAGCGCTCGCGGATCGATTCCGGGCACGGCTCGTCCGCGCCCTGGCAGGCCGACGGCGCTGAGGGCGGTTCTCACGACGCCGCCCACGGCGATACGCACGCCGGCGCACGAAACGGTGCGATAGCGGCGTCGTCGGACGGCTGGGTCCTGCTGGTCAACGAACGCAACGCGCCGCTGGGTTGGCTGCCCGTGGACGGTGCCGGCAACCCCGCGCCGCGTGAAGAACTGCGCGTGGGCGGCACGCTGTGGCGCGCCGGCGACTCGCTGCGTACCGCCCTGGACGCCGCGCTCTCCTCGCCGTCGGGACAGGCTGTGGCGGTTCACGAGGACGGCTCGCTGGCCGGAATCCTGCGCGGTGACGAAATCATGCGGGCCATCGAGGAGCAACGCAACGAGCGATCCGACCGGCGGGAGCGGCCATGAACTGGCTGTCGAACAACTGGTCCACGGTCTTCGAACTGACGGGAACCCACCTGCTGCAATCGGTGATTCCCGTGGTGGTGGGACTGCTGATCTCGGTGCCCTTGGCCAGGCTGGCCGCCGGCAGTAAGTGGCTGCGGCCGCTGTTCGTAACCGGATCGTCTTTGCTCTACACAATTCCCTCACTCACGCTGTTCGTGGTGTTGCCACTGATCCTGGGCACCCAAATGACCTCGCTGATCAACGTGATCGTGGCGCTGACCCTGTATGTGATCGCGATTTTGGTGCGCTCGTGCGTGGATGCGTTCGAGGCCGTGGACAAGGACATTCTGCAGGCCGCCACTGCCATGGGTTACAAGCCCGTGCGCCGCTTCTTCGGCGTGGAGCTGCCGCTAGCCGTGCCCGTAATGATTGCGGGGCTGCGCGTGGCCACGGTGTCGAACATTTCCATGGTGTCCGTCGGCGCGGTGATCGGTATTCAGTCCCTGGGCACGCTGTTCACGGACGGGCTGCGGCGCTCCATCATGTCGGAGATCGTGGTGGGCATCATCGCGACCGTGATCCTGGCCGTGGTGCTGGATCAGTTGCTGCGCTTGGTCGGTCACGTGCTCACTAAGTGGCGCCGGGCGGGGCAGGTCAGTAGCGGCAACGGAGGCCGAGAACGGCGTGGTGACGGCACGGGCAAGCGCTCGGCTGCCGGTCCCGAGAGCGAGACTCAGGACGAGGACTCCCAGCGCGCCCGCTCCATCGCCAGCGTGGAATCCGGAGGTGCGAAGGCATGAACCTGATCGACCAGGCCCTCCAATTCCTTATCGACCCGATGAACTGGACCGGTGCCGCCGGCATCCCGCAGCGCATGCTCGAACACCTGGGCTATACGGCCCTGACCATGGCCATCGCTTTGATCATTGCCGTGCCGCTGGGGCTGTGGGTGGGGCACACCGGGCGCGGTAGCGGTGTAGTGGTCGGTATCACCGGCGCCCTGCGTTCGCTGCCCACACTGGGTCTGCTGACGCTGTTCACCCTGCTCATGGGACTCGGCCTGATGCCACCGATCCTGGCGCTCGTGCTGCTGGCCATCCCGCCCATCCTGTCCGGAACGTACTCCGGGATCGCCTCGGTGAATCCCGCGCTCGTGGACGGCGCCCGCGCCATGGGCATGACCGAGCGGCAGACGCTCACGCGCGTGGAAATCCCCGTGGCGCTGCCCGTGATCCTGGGCGGCATTCGCAACGCCGCACTGCAGGTGCTCGCGACCGTGACCATCGTGGCCTACATCAACCTGGGTGGCCTGGGAAGATACTTGATCGACGGGCTGGCCGTGCGCGACTACTCACGCATGCTGGCCTCCGTGGTACTCGTGGCGGTGCTTGCGCTCGCTGCGGACGCAATATTGGCTCTGATTCAACGCCTGGTGACCTCGCCGGGGCTCAGATTGGCAGGAGAACGCTCATGACCATTTCACTTTTCCGGCGCGCGGGCGCGTGGCTGGCCGGGTTCTTCGCCCTGGCGCTGGTGCTCACCGCGTGCGGTGGCGGTTCCGATCCACTCGACGATTCCGGTGACGACGCCGCTTCGGGCGGGTCCTCGGAGACGATCACGGTTGGGTCGGCGGACTTCCCCGAGTCCCAGGTGATCGCGGAACTCTACGCGGGCGTGCTCAAGGATGCGGGTCTCACGGTGGAGACCAATGCGGGCATTGGCGCCCGCGAGGCGTACACGGGCGCGGTCAAGGACGGGTCCGTGGACGTGGTTCCGGACTACTCAGGCAACCTCTTGCTGTTCGCCGACACCGAGGCCACCCAGGCCTCCGCCGAGGACATCATGAGCGCGCTTCCGGGTGCTTTGGAGTCCGAGGGACTCTCCGTGCTGGAGGCCTCCGACGCCGAGAACAAAGACTCCCTGGCGGTCACCCAGGCCACCGCGGACGAGCACTCCCTGAAGTCCATCGAGGACATGGCACCGGTGTGCGGTGAATTCATCATGGCCGGCCCGCCCGAGTTCCAGGAACGCGCCTACGGTGTCAAGGGTCTGGAAGAGAAGTACAACTGCACGTTCAAGTCCTTCGAACCGATCAATGACGGCTCCGGCCCCCTGACCGTGCAGGCCCTCACGAGCGGTGACGTACAGGTGGCCAATATCTTCACGACCACCCCGGCTATCGAGGACGAGAACCTGGTGGTTCTGGAGGATCCCAAGAACAATTTCATTGCGCAGCAGGTGCTCCCGCTGACCGCTCCGGACCGCCTTCCGCAGGAGGCCCAGGACGCGCTGAACGAGTTCTCGGGCAAGCTGACCACCCAGGACCTGATCGATCTGAACCGCAAGGTGAGCGGTGAACAGCAAATGAACCCGGCAGATGCTGCCGCCGAATGGTTGTCGGAGAACGGCTACCAGTCCTAGTTTCCACAGGGGATGTCCACAGCCGGTGGGCATTGTGGGAAATCGGGGTTGACCTGCTCGAACACAACGTTTGAGCAGGTCAATTCTCATTCGACACGCCGTAGTTTCCACACCTGTGGATAACTCTGTGCACAACCTGTGCAGTAAACGTAGGGTTACAAAATGCGACACGTACGCGTCACCTTGTTAGCGCACTAACAAAGATGTCTATGCTGGGGAAGCCACGATTCATCGGATGGTGGCACTGTCCGAAAGGGCTCGGCGTCAAGGGGGATCTCGAGCTCGGAACCACCTCACAGATCCGTGTTCGTGAGGAGACCGAGGAGACCGCACCATGTTTCAACAAGAAATGATCCTCCCGATCGTCACGAGCCGTGACGAACTCATCGGTGCCATGAAACGACGCCTGAGCCAGGATGACCGTGTTGGCTCCGCAGACCGCGAAGTCTTCCTGCGCAGGCTCAGCAAGTACGTCGGTCAACTCGTCACGGGACTGCGCGCCGTCTACGGCCAGCGCCCCGACTTCTGGGATCTGGCCGCGGCCAGCGTACTCACCGCATGGGACTCCTTCTCCGAGCGCCCGGAAGGCCTCAAAGAGCTTGATGTGGAGCGCGAGTCCGAGCCGTCGTGGTTCATGTCCCGTCAGGCCGTGGGCGGTGTCTGCTACGTGGATCGCTATGCGGGTTCTATTGCCGGACTGCGTGAGCGCATCCTGTACTTCAAGGAACTTGGTCTCAACTACCTGCACCTGATGCCGTTGTACGAGTGCCCCGAGGGCAACTCCGACGGTGGTTACGCCGTGTCCTCTTATCGGCGTGTGGATCCCGCATTGGGCACCATGGACGACCTGGCGGAACTCGCGGAGGAACTGCGAGCCGAGGGCATTGCCCTGGTGCTGGACTTCGTCTTCAACCACACCTCCAACGAACACGAATGGGCAAAGGCAGCGGCTGCCGGGGATCCGTTCTACGAGCAGTTCTACTGGATTTATCCGGACCGCACCGTGCCGGCCCAGTTCGAGGAAACCGCTCGCGAGATCTTTCCGGACGATCACCCCGGTGTGTTCACCCGCGTGGACGCCACCCCTGCCGGTCGCGCGGCCAGTGGTTTGGAAGAGGATCCCCGCTGGGTGTGGACCACGTTTCACCGTTTCCAGTGGGATTTGAACTACTCCAATCCCGCGGTCTTTCGGGCCATGGCAACGGAAATGCTGTTCCTCGCCAATCAGGGCGCACAGGTGTTGCGGCTGGATGCGGTGGCGTTCATCTGGAAACAGTTGGGAACCACGTGTGAGTCTCAGCCGCAGGTCCACGATCTGCTGCGCGCGTTCAACGCGATGGTCAAGCTGGCTGCCCCTGCCGTGGAGTTCAAGTCCGAGGCGATCGTCCACCCGGACGAGGTCATCCGGTACATCGACACGGACCAGTGCACCCTGTCCTACAACCCGCTCCAGATGGCCCTGGGTTGGGAAGCGAGCGCGACGCGCAAGGTCGCGCTGTTGCAGCAGGCGATCAACGAGCGCCACACGACCCCCGAGGGCACCGCGTGGGTCAACTACGTGCGCAGCCACGACGACATCGGGTGGACCTTCTCCGACGACGACGCCGCACGGGTGGGGGTCGACGGTTACGATCACCGTCGCTTCCTGAACGCCTTTTATACCGGACGATTTCAGGGCAGTTTCGCCCATGGCGTGGCGTTCCAGGACAATCCCCGGACCGGCGACTGTCGAATCTGCGGGACCACAGCCTCGCTCATGGGACTCGAAACCGAACCCGGCCCGGCGGCGGACCGCATTCTATTGGCGTACTCACTGGCCATGAGCACCGGCGGTGTCCCTCTGATCTATCTCGGGGACGAAGTGGGCCAGCTCAACGACCCCGCTTGGGCTGAGAACCCGGACAACTCTCACGACGCCCGGTGGGTGCACCGGCCCGAGTATTCACGGGCCGACTACGAGCGTCGCCACGATCTCTTCTCCGTGCAGGGTCGAATTTTCGGTGGGATCCAGCGGATGATTTCGGTGCGTCAGCAGACGGAGGAGTTCGACGGCACCCGGTTGATTCCGTTCGACACCCACAACCCCCATGTTCTGGGCTATCAGCGCCCCGGTGAGCACAGTGTGGTGCTGTGCCTGGCCAACTTCAGCGACTGGTCGCAGTACGTGACTGGGGAGACGCTGTCCGGGTTCCTGCCCACGGGTGTGGAACTACACGGTAACGGGACTGTGGATCTGCGCGGCGGCATCCTGTTGGACGCGCACAGTTTCTGGTGGATCCGTGTGATCCCGGTTCAGCAGAACGCGGTCCGCTCGCGCGAAGGTGCAGAAAAAACTGTCTGACGGACGCTGAGGTGTCCGAAAAATCCCGCCTGGTGGACCCGGGCGGGATTTTCTTTGGTTTCTTTTCCGCACACCTGTGTGGGTTATCCACAGAGGTTGTCCACACAGTGGAAAACTCACACGGTTGTGATTCCACCGCTGTGACGCACGAGTGTTCGACTGGTGAGCGGCCCCAGCCCTTGAAAACAAGGCACAGCGGACCGGAACGAATGTTCGCTCTCGAGCGCAATCAGACAGATCTTCGAATTATTCACAACTGTGTCCACACCTGTGGATAACTTTCTCCACCCCTGTGCACAGAGCGCCCACACTTGTGCGGAGTGGACTTCCAAGAAATGTGGGCCAAGATAATAGGCATTGACGCGGCAGCACGGACCTACCGGATGGGCTGGTGGGTATGTGGGAGATGTTGCGTCTGGGGATCTACTTGAGGGATAAACCATGCACGAAACGGATACACCGCACGGTTTTTTGATCAGCACCCAGGAATTCGTCCCGGCCACTGCTGATGAGTTCGAACGTGTGCTCAGGGCCCCAGGATCCATTGCCGCTTGGAACGAGCTGGAACTGTCTGGCCCCGCGGGATCCGGGGTTCCTCTGGACGTGGGCGACGCCATGGAATTCACGGTCAATGTGGGGCCGTTGTCGTTCGACTATGTGATGATCGTGGCCGCGCGAACTTCCGGTGTGTCGTTCATTCAGCGCACTACCAAGGGATTCGTGGATGTCACCATCGAGTACTCCTGGAAGACGCAGGGGGTGGGCACGTTGGTCACGGTGGATGCGATGTACCGCCTCACGGGGCCCCTGTGGTGGAAGAAACCGGCGACGCGAGCAGTGGCGCGGAAATTCGTCCGCACCGCCTCACGGAACATGCGCGACATGTTTTCCCCTCGGCGCAGCGGCGGGCGGGGGAACTCGACGTTTCCTGACACCCATGGTTGTCGGTAGGGTTCACCCTCTAAGCTGAAGGGGAAGAGCGAGCGTCAACAGGGCAAGGGAGGCGCACGCTCGTGGGGTCTACGAACGTGAGGGGAAACTGGATTGGCTGAGTCCAGCATTGTTGAGTTCGAGGAACGTCTGATTATTAATGCGCCGGCCAACGTGGTGGAGCGCATGCTCGTTGACGCACCGGCGCTGCCGCAGTGGCGCACGTGCATGCGCGAGAACGTGGAAACGTCTGATCCGATCATGAGGCCCGGAACCACCGTCACCTTCGTGACCACGCAGTACGGACTGCACTTCGACTACATCCAGATCGTGTCCCAGTACATTCCGGGACAGACGCTGGCGTACCGGACCACCAAGGGTTTGTTCTTCATCGACACCACGTACGAGTGGGTCGAGGATCACGGGAGCACCCGGCTGACCTGCCACTACCGGTTGTACGTGCCCAAGAACAAGCAGTTCATCAAACGCCTGGTGGAACGTAGTTTTCAGAACCAGTCACGCGATGACAACAAGAATCTGAAGCACCTGCTGGAGACGGGCGCGCAACGTTACCGAGCGGCGTCGGACCTCACCCCGGACGAGCCGCGTCTCGAATCGCTCACGTAACCCGCCCCGCCTAGCGCATCAATTCAGCCGAAGTTCGTGGCGCAGCACCGTCACGTGGAAATCCTGGTGTGCCACGTAGAAATCCTGCGTTCCGCACGGTAGGTATCCCAGGCCCTGGTAGAACTCGGCCAACCGAGGACTGTTCACGTCGCAATCCAGACGCACCACTGAACGCCCCGAATCCCGCGTGACCTTCTCGGCGTGCCGGATCAGCGCCGGGCCCGTGCCGGTGCTGCGCAGTGATCGGTCCACGGCCACGCCGTGCACGTAGCCGGCGGGTTCCTCCTGTTTGCCCCAGATCCGTAGGTCTTCCCACAGCACCTGGACGCTGGCGAGCACCACGGTCGGATCCTCGGGGGATTCGATCACCGACCACTCGCCACGGCCGATTTCCTCGGAAACGTCGCGCGGATCGAATTCCCCCTCCCGCCACTGGTCGATCCCGCGGCCCTGGAGCCAGCGGGCGATCCGGTTGCGCAGGTCGACGATGCCCTGCGCGTGTTCCTCACGGGCAGGGATGATGGGGCCGGGGGTGGGTTGGAGTTCTTCGAATGAATCAGGTGAATCAGGCACGCACACGAGAATAAGACATCCACATGACAACTTATGACGAGGAAAGTACCTTTCCTACGCTAGTGGCTGAACCTTCTTGACCCTGTCGAGGGCCCTGGCGTTAGGTGGAAATATCAACGCCAAGCGCTAGGAAGGATGATTCACTGTGGCTGAAAAGTTCACTCTGCCCGATCTCCCGTATGACTACGCCGCTCTTGAGCCCCACATCTCGGCTCAGATCATGCAGTTGCACCACGACAAGCACCACAACACCTACGTGACCGGTGCAAACACTGCCCTGGAGAAGATGGAAGAGGCTCGCGCCAACGGTGACGCTGCCGGTGCAGCCAAGCTCTCCAAGGATCTCCAGTTCAACCTGGGTGGCCACATTAACCACTCCATCTTCTGGAAGAACCTCTCCCCGGAGGGTGGCGACAAGCCCGAGGGCGAGCTCGCCGCAGCCATCGACAACTTCTTTGGCTCCTTCGACAACTTCCGTGACCAGTTCACCGCGGTTGCCACCACCATTCAGGGTTCCGGCTGGGCCATCCTGGCTTACGAGCCCATTGCCGGCAACCTGGTCATCGAGCAGATGTACGACCAGCAGAACGGCGTTCCCGTTGCCACCATCCCGCTGCTGCAGCTGGACATGTGGGAGCACGCCTTCTACCTGGACTACCAGAACGTCAAGGCTGACTACGTCAAGGCCTTCTGGAACATCGTCAACTGGGCAGACGTCGCAGAGCGCTTCGAGAAGGCTCGTACCGGCGCCAAGTCCCTCATCTGATTGAGACTTCCAGCTTGTACCTCGCTTTTGTGAGGTGAATCGAAACCCCGCCCGGCAGCCTTCGCTGTCGCGCGGGGTTTCGTTCTCCCCGCGCAGGAACCTTTCGATCGCACTGATCGCCGACGGCGCTCGCGGCCACGCCCGCTTTGCCCCACCGAGCCGTTTCCACCCCAGAGTTATCTGCATACCTGAGGAGATTTCGTGAGTACACCTCGTTTTCTGGTCACCCGTGAGATCCCGGAACCGGGACCGTCCATCTTGAAGGAGGCGGGCGACGTCGTCATCAAGGACGGCGTGAGCGCGGACGAGCTGCGCGAGGCCGTCACGAGCGGCGAGTACGACGTGGTGCTCCCGCAGGTCTCGGACAAATTCGATGCCGAGCTGCTGTCGCAGGCCAAGATCCGCGGCATCGCCAACTACGCGGTGGGCTACAACAACATCGATGTACCGGCCGCCGCGGAGAACGGGATCGCCGTGGGCAACACCCCGGACGTCCTCAACGACGCCACGGCCAACACCGCCATGCTCCTACTGCTGGGCGCCGCTCGTCGCGCGCACGAGGCCTCCGAGTATCTGCGGGAGGGGCGGTTCACGGGCATCGGACCCAACCTGCTGGTCGGCCAGGACATCACCGGAGCCACACTGGGTATCGCGGGGATGGGCCGGATCGGCAAGGCCGTGGCCCAACGTGCCCTGGGCTTCGGCATGAAGGTGATCTTCACGCAGCGCCCACCACACGACCGCCCGGTGTCCGACGATGAGTTGGGTGACTTGGCCGGGCGCGTGACTCAGGTGCCGTGGGACGAACTGGTCGAGATGAGCGATTTCATCTCGCTGCATGTGCCGCTCACCGAGGAGACCACGCACCTCATCGACCGGAAGGTGCTGAGGCGGATGAAATCCACCGCGGTGTTGGTCAACACCGCCCGCGGTCCCGTGGTCGATGAAAATGCATTGGTTCGTGCATTGCGGGACCGTGAGATCTTCGCGGCCGGGTTGGATGTGTACGAGAACGAGCCCGAGATGGCCGACGGTCTGGTCGAGCTGCCCAATGCGTTTCTGCTGCCGCATGTGGGTTCCGCCGAGGGCGGTTCCCGCGCGGGTATGGCGCGTAAAGCCGCGGAAAACGCGGTGGCCATGGCTCGCGGTGAGACCCCGCCGTACGAGGTGAAGCCGTAGGTTTCGCCGACCGCGCCGTGTTCTGACCTGCCGTTTGGTTTGGTCGGCGGCCTGTGCAGACTGATCGACGACAACGCCGGATCCGGCTCGAGTCCAGGTCGTACCGTTGATCAGAGTGCGGGCTAGCTGCGCAGCTCCGCGATGATCTGTGCAGTGGCGCGGATCGCGGTGTCGATATCGTTCTCCGTGGTCTCTCTGCCCAGGCTGAAGCGAACCGAGGTCGTGGCCACCTCCGCGGGAACTCCCATGGCCGTGAGCACGTGGGACGGCTCCGATGAACCGGTCGCGCACGCCGAACCGGATGAGACCAGCACTCCCTGGTTCTCCAGATCCACGAGCACGGTCTCCCCGTTCACGCCGGGGAAGCAGAAGGACGCGTTGGTCGCCAGGCGCGTATTGCCGTTCAATCCTGCCGACGCCGACGCCGCTGCGGTTGCCGTGGCCGCGCTGGCTCCTGCGGCGATGTCTGCCGAGTCCGGATCGGTCACGTGTGTGCCTTTCGCGGTTGCGTTGGCTGCGACGCCGGTTTCCTGGAGATTCACTGTTTTACGCGGATCCGGACCGGTCAGGAGCGTGCCGGGCATGGCCCCGAGGATGCCGTCGATCAGTCGGTCGCGTAGAGCGGCGACACGGGCTGTGTATTCCTTTCGTTCTCGCTCGGCCAGTTCGAGGGCGGTGGCCAATCCCACGGCACCGGCAACGTTGGAGGTTCCGGAGCGGCGCCCACGCTCGTGACCACCGCCGCTCATGAGCGAACGTAGTGGGGTGCCGCGCTTGACCCACAGCAAACCCACGCCCTGTGGAGTGCCGATCTTGTGACCGGCCAGCGTGAGGGCGCTGACCCCGAGGTCAGTGACCCTGAGCGGTAAGGTGCCTGCGGCCTGCACTGCGTCCGTGTGCAGAGGTACGCCGAATTCCGCGGCAACTTCGGCCAGAGCCGACATGTTCTGCACGGTCCCCACCTCGTTGTTGGCGAGCATTACAGACGCCATGGCTACCGAGTCGGAACCCGCGGTCCCGGACGCATTGGCTACGACAGGCTCGCCCGCGCCAGCCGTTTTGGGGTGCCGCGGTAATGCGCCCGCGCTGGGGAGCGCACCGGGCCGTGAGGCGTCGTCGGTCAAGAACGCGCGCAAGATACCCGGCGAGACGAACCCGGAGCCGTCCACGGGCAGCTCCGCGGCGGTGAAACCATCGAACTGGGCGAGCGAGCGGGCGGATTCCAGAACGGCGTCGTGCTCGATGGCGCTGATCAGCACCCTGTTGCGCCCCGGCTGGCGCTCGCGACGGGCCAACGCGATGCCTTTGACCGCCAGGTTGTCGGCCTCGGTGCCGCCAGAGGTGAAGATGATCTCTCCCGGGCGGGCGCCCAAGACCGCCGCGACGCGCTCGCGGGCGTCGTCCAACGCGCGTGCGGCACGCTGGCCGCGCTCGTGATGGCTGGACGCGTTACCGAATTCGTGGGTGAGCCACGGCCACATTGCCTCGAGTACCTCGCGGCGCGGTGCTGTGGTGGCTGCGTGATCCAGGTAGATCATGACGTGACCTCTCGTGGTGACTCTCGTGTTGTGCCCGTGACGCGTGATGCGGTGAGCTGCAAAGATGGAGCATGGAAGAAAACACGCTGACCACCATTGCCCAGTCCATGCTGAACCAGGCTCGCGAAGCGACCAGCGGCCGCTCCGCGCATAACCTGTACGGCGGCCGCGAGCACACGCTGCAGCAGACCATGATCGCGCTGATTCGAGGTCAGGATCTTAAAGAACACGAGAATCCGGGCGAAGCCACGATCCAGGTGATCATCGGCCAGGTCGAGCTCATCGCCGGTGACGAGTCCATCACCCTGCACTCCTCCGATTACACTGCGATCCCGCAGCAACGACATTCCCTGCATGCTCATGAGGACTCCGTAGTGCTGCTGACGGTCGTGGGTAAGGGCTGACGGTCCTGTTGCAGGCCCTTATGATCGAGAATTCAGAACATTCGACAGTTCTTGAACCAGGATCGTGAAACTGAGTGCTGCGGATTCGTCCCCTGCTGCAGCCTGTTCGGCTAAGTCGGGAAGTGTGGGCGTCAGGGTCGTGCTCTGGGCAACCAGGAAAGTTAGAGCCTCGTTCGACTCCTGTGCGGCAGCCAAGTCCATTTGGTGGCGGGAGAATCCGTCGGCAATTCTGTCAAGATCAACAGCCCTCAGGAGACGCAAAATATCGAGGGCGTCTTTCGGCTTGACCCGATCCCGCTTGTTAGTGTCTTTGTCCTCGAGCCGCTCTTTCAGCTTGATGCACTTGGCTACGATGAGCGCTGCAGGTCCGGCCACGTTCACCTGACACGTACGGCCGTCGTCCTGTTCCAAAGCGCCGAGCGTTATAGTTTCGAAATCCACCAGAGCGGGCGCAAGACCCCGGCCACGTCTTGCGGTCTCCTTCCCGTGAGGAGGAATCCTGGCGGATCTTCGTCCTTCGCCTGCCTGGTGCTCTGACACCATGAGGTCAAGTGCAATCCCGGTGGGCCCGATCCACTGGCCTGGATTGCCCCCAGCTGTCGTGATGAAGCCATTCTTTTCGAGAACGTCTTGAATCAGCGGCTCTGGACTCAGCTCAGCGGCGTTGAGGGCTAGATCGGCGTCTGTGGTCATGATGGAAACCGAGAAGTCACCCTCGCCGGCCCATAGATAGACGGCTTGAGCGCCGATCAGTATTACGTGATCGAGGTGATCGCGTAATGCCTCCAGGCCATCCAACAGGACCGACCTAGCTGCTATGTACTCCGGAGGAAGACTCATTTCGTTTTCGCCTCCTTCTTCTCAGACCACATGGTCCATCCATACTCCGAATCGGAGCCTAGTTCGGAAAGGGAGTCAATGATCTGGTTGGCTAAGTCCGCTTCCCGGCCGGGAAAGGTTTTTAGGTCTACCAAGACTTGCCCCAACGGGGCTACCCAACCACCAGCTCTCTCGCTGTACCGGGTTTTCTGGAGCAGTTCGGGATCCTTCGGGACTATCAACACCACGTTGGACTTGGATTTTTCGACGGGGTAGAGGCCGATCTCGCGAGCGATACGTTGAGGGTTGTCACAGTAAGCAGTGAGTTGTTTGCTGCTGACCACGGGAGTCTGGCTTTCATTCAAGTAGGCGAGGCCTCCGTGGACACCGGTGAGAACGGTTCGATCGTCGCGCGTCAGAGCATCTGCTGCGTGCTGTAGCCCGCGAGGATCTAAGAATGATTCGACGCGGAAATTGCCCTTAGCCAGCGAGTAGTCTTGGGCCCAGCGGTCGATCAGGTCCTTCCGGTTGATGGATTCCACGGGGCCTCGCCGATCTCGAGGCGGCATAATCCCCTCGCGTTCAAATGTTGGCAATAACTTGGAGACCGTGCCCGGGCTTACATGACAATCGTCAGCAATTTCTCGTACTCCCCGTGGCAAAGACGCCGTCACTAGGTAGCGAAGAACCCGCGCAGTGGAGGTACCGGTTAATCGTTCGATGTTCTCTTTTCTTGGTTCTCGAGGCGCTCTAGTGGCCCCCTGTCGGTCTATGAGGACGGGGGGTTGATCACTCACGATATGGATCCACCCTGTGGTATCCACGCCACTGAATCCCACCTCGGCCATGAGCTCTCGAGTGCGTGGAGGGAAGTATTCCGACAACAAACATGGAATCCCAGGGACGTCGCTGAAGGTTGACCTCAAGTGCGCGATAGCGTCTGTTCGGAGACGTGTGCCTTTCGTTTCGATTGCCAGGAGTACGGATGATCCAGCTGGCGGTCTGATGGTCACAAAGGCATCAGGGAATGAGCGTCCCAAGTCCTTGTGGTTGACCGTTTCGAGGTCCCAGGAGTCAGGCAACGCAGCGGCGAGGATCTCAAGACAGCGTGGCATGACCACTGTTTCTTCATAGAACTCGTTTCTCACATCAAGAAACATATCAGAATAAGAAACACTTCAACAGGGGCATCAGGTGCTGATCCACGGCCGTGGGTGAGGGCTAGTCCAGCGCGATATCCAGGCCCAGGTCCAACGCCCGCACCGAGTGGGTGAGGGCCCCGACCGAGATGACGTCCACGCCGGTGGATGCGACCTTGCCGGTGGTCTCCAACGTGATGCCCCCCGAGGCCTCCACGATCGCGCGACCGTCCACCATGGCCACGCCGCTGACCAGGTCCGCGAGGGCAAAGTTGTCGAGCATGATGGTGTCCACGCCGCCTGCCAGGACGTCCTCGATCTGATCCAGCCGATCCACCTCGACCTCCATGTGCGTCGTATGAGGCATATTCCGCCGCAGCTCGCGGAGCGCGTGGGTAATCGTCGCGCCGCCGGCGGTGAGCACGGCCAGGTGGTTGTCCTTGAGCATCACGGCGTCCGAGAGTCCGAAGCGGTGATTGTGTCCGCCTCCGCAGGTCACCGCGTGCTTCTCCAGCGCTCGCAGTCCCGGGGTGGTCTTGCGGGTGTCGGCCACGCGGGTGCGGGTGATGGTTCCGGCGGGCAATTTGTTGGCGCTCTCCACCTCCGCAACGGCCTTCTCGACCTCGGCCACGTACCGGGCGGTGAGCGTGGCGATCCCGGACATCCGCTGCGCCAGGTTCAGCACCGTGCGTTCCGCGGTCAACAGGGGCCGTGCGGGACCCGTGATAGTTGCGATGTCTGTTCCCGGGGTGATCTTGTCGCCATCGCGTGCGTGGAGCGTGACCTCCAGGCGCGGGTCCACGGTGGTGAAGCCCGTACGAATGACCTCCTCTCCGGCGAACACGCCCTCTTCGCGCGAGGTGATGGTCGCCGTGGCGGTAGCCTCCGCGGGGATCACGAGTTCCGAGGTGATGTCACCCCACGGCGCATCCTCGGCAAGACTCGAGCGGATCACGGCTTCAACGGCTGAGCGAGTCAGCATGGACTGTCCTTTCGTGGGCGGGAGTCACGGATCGCGCGGCAACCCACCCGGTGCTTACGGCCTGTAGGGGGTCGGTCGCGGGGTAATCCGCACGCTGATGGGCCCCGCGGGATTCGGTGCGGGCCAGCGCGGCGGTCGCCAGCGCGTGCCCCACGGTCAGGAGATTTCGGTTTTCGGCGTCGGCCAGGGTTTCGGGGGCGCTCGCATCCGCTACCGCCGACGACGCCGCGAGCCAGCCTTCCAGCCTCGCCTTCGCCTGCTCGAGGCCCTCAGCTGTTCGGAAGACCCCGGCGCCCTGCCACATGGTGTGCTGAAGTGCCTCGCGGGAGAATGATTCGGTGGGCTCCACCGATCCTGTGGGGGATGGATCGATCTGTTTCTCCGCGGTCCGCCCGGTGTAGGACAGCGCAGAATCCTCGGCTGCGTGAAGAGGATCGGTCGAGCCTGAAGGTTGCCGTGGTGTCGGAGGTTCTTGTTCCTGTCGGGACCGGGCCAGTGGTCGCAGTACTTCGTGGGGCGCCCGTTCGGAATCGCTGCTCGAGGACGCACGTTGTGCCCCGGACCAGGGTTCGGCCACCAGTTCACCGATGCGCCGGCCGAAGATGGCCGCTTCCAGCAGGGAGTTGGATGCCAAACGGTTGGCTCCGTGCATGCCGGTGCTCGAGCACTCCCCGGCGGCCCACAGGCCGGCCACGGTGGTATGCCCCAGCTCATCGGTGACAATGCCACCCATGTGGTAGTGCGCGGCCGGGCTCACAGGAACGAGTTCCGTGGACCAGTCGATGCCGTGAGCCTTGAGGCTCGCGTCGATGGTCGGGAACCGCCGGGCCAGGAACTCCGCTCGCGACAGTCCCTCCGGAACGGGGATGGTCGAGCAGTCCAGGTACACGGCGCCATTCGGAGAGCCGGTGCGAACCGCGAAGACCGCCCGGGCCACGACATCTCGCGGCGCGAGTTCTGCGCGCGGGTCCACATCGGTCATGAAGCGGTGACCGTGCTGATCACGAAGTACCGCACCTTCACCGCGGACTGCCTCCGAAATCAGGAACGATCCCGGTGCCGCCAACGCCGTGGGGTGGAACTGGAAGAACTCCAGGTCCCGAACCTCGGCGCCGGCGCGCAGAGCCAGAGCGATGCCGTCCCCGGTGGCCACCTCGGGGTTGGTCGTATACGGATACAGCTGACCGGCACCACCGGTTGCGAGCACCACGTGATCGGCGGCGAGGAACTCCTCGGCGCCCAACTGGCCGTCTGAAAGTACGGGGCGGATCGTGACGCCGATGGCATGTTGACCATCAGTCAGCACGCCGGTGACCAGTGTGTATTCCATAAGTCGTATATCTCCGACTGCCGCGGCATCACGCGTCCGCGCGGACAGCGCCTCCTGAATCGCGTGACCCGTGGCATCACCTCCGGCATGCAGGATCCGGGACACGCTGTGCGCCGCTTCCAAACCCTGAACCCAGGGCGATCCGGGCCCCGCCACGCGATCAAAGGCGACGCCGCGGTCGGTGAGGTCGCGAACGGCGTCGGCGGAATCTTGGACCACGCCCTGAACTACCGGCGGCTCGCACAAACCCGCGCCCGCGACCAGGGTGTCCTGGACGTGCAACTGGACGGAATCCTTGGGTTGGCCGTCGGGCAGGCTGCTGGTCATTGCGGCCATGCCACCCTGCGCGCGATCAGTTGCGGTGAGGGTGAGCGAGGCCTTGGTGATGACGGTGACGCGGGCGCCCGTCTCAGCCGCGGACAGCGCCGCGCTGAGGCCGGCAACCCCGCTGCCGACGACGATCACGTCAGTCATCAGTCACTTCTTCGGTACGGCGGCCAGCATCCGCTCGAGAGCCACGGAGGCCTCCTGAGCAACGCTGTCCGAGACGGAGACCTGATTGATCACGCGACCGGCCACCAGTTCTTCCAGAACCCACGCGAGGTAACCCGGGTGGATACGGTACATGGTGGAGCACGGGCAGATCACGGGATCCAGGCAGAAAATGGTGTGCTCGGGGTGCTCGGCGGCCAAGCGGTTGACCATGTTGATCTCGGTGCCGATCGCGAAGGTCTGACCCGGCTCGGCAGCTTGAACGGCCTTGCGGATGTGGTCGGTGGAACCGGAGGAATCTGCGGCGTCCACGACCTCCATGGGGGACTCAGGGTGCACGATCACGGTGCAGCCGGGGTACTCCGCGCGAGCCTTCTCGATCTGACCCACGGTGAAGCGCTTGTGGACCGAGCAGAAGCCGTGCCACAGGATCACCCGCGAATCCTTGAGGCTTTGAGCGGTGTTGCCACCCAGTTCCTTGCGGGGATTCCACATGGGCATCTGCTCGAGGGGTACGCCCATGGCCTTGGCGGTGTTGCGCCCCAGGTGCTGATCCGGGAAGAACAGTACGCGCTGGCCGCGCTTGAACGCCCACTCCAACACGGTCTGCGCGTTGGAGGACGTGCACACGATACCGCCGTTGCGGCCGCAGAACGCCTTGAGCGCCGCGGAGGAGTTCATGTAGGTCACGGGGATCACGGAGGCGAGGGGCTCGCCGTTCTCGTCCGTGACCGTCTGGCCGTTCTCATCCACGGCGTGGGGGCCGAGCACGTCCATGAGGTCCGCCCAGCAGTCCTCCACGGATTCCTCGTCGGCCATGTCGGCCATGGAGCAGCCCGCCGCAGGGTTGGGCAGGATCACGGACTGGTTGTCCTGGGACAGGATGTCAGCGGTCTCGGCCATGAAGTGCACACCGCAGAACACGATGGCGTCCGCCTCGGGGTGGGCCTTGGCCTGCTGCGCGAGCTGGAAGGAGTCGCCGATGAAGTCCGCGTGCTTGACCACTTCGTCACGTTGGTAGAAATGCCCCATGACGACGGCGCGCTCGCCCAGGGTTTCCTTGGCCGCCACGATCATGGCGTCCAGTTCCTCGGGGGAGGCATCCCGGTAGCGCTGCGGAATGGTGGGCTGGGCGGGAGAGCCGGCCGGAGCGACGTCGTTCTGGGACGCGCCGGGGCCGTAACCCTCCACGAGCGGGGTGGGGAAATCCCACGGATCCTGAGTGAGGGAGCTGTTGCACGAGCCGCCCTCCAGCGTCACGGCGGTGCCGGACGGGCGGGTGGGCAGAAGGTTGAGCTGGGTGGCTACGGAGGTCATGATGTCTCCTCGGAACGGTCTGACGTGGGGTGACTGAAAAGCTTGGATGGTTTGGCCGATGCGAAGCGGTAGAGCTTGGGCGGGCGATGTCGGGTGCCTTCCAAGCGCTCGCCGGTGTCCTCGAGTTGGCCGGATGACAGGACGTGGCGGCGGAAATTGGCGGGGTCCAGGGCGTCTCCGATGATCGCCTCATGCACCTCGCGGAGTGCGGCGATCGTGAAGGTCTCGGGCAGGAAGGCCTTGGCCACGGTGGGTTCGGCGATGCGGTTCCGCAGCCGATCCAGGGCGTGGGTGACGATGTCCGAGTGGTCGAAGGCGAGGTCCGGTAGGTCGGTGGCGCGCAGCCAGGTGACATTGATGTCGTTCTCGCCCATGGCCGCTTCTTGCGGGGGAAGCGAGGCCCAGTAAACGACCGTGACCTGGCGTTCCTCAGCCCCGGCGGAGCGGGTCAGACCACCGAATGTGGCCAGCTGTTCCAGGTGGGTGGGCGCGAGGCCGGTGGTGAGGGTGAGGTCGCGCAGGGCGGAATCCTCGAGAGCTTCATTGGGGCGGAGCGGCCCGCCAGGTAGGGCCCACATGCCGCGGTAAGGATCGCGGATCCGGCGGACCAGAGGCATCCAGAGCTCGTGGCTGCCGTTGGCGCCGGTGGGGCGAACCGTGAAAATCACCGTGGACACGGCCAGGAGCACGCGCTGATCAGTCATGGTGGCTCCTTGTCTGCTCGTCGCGGCACGGAGCCGCGCGGTTAGTGTCGGAGCGACTCTAACACCTTAAAGTCTAGCTCACTATAAGTGCAGACGAGAGTGGTCGCCTCGTGAGGGCGGTGAGAGCGGTGTGGGCTGTGTTCGGGGTGCCGGGGTGCTGAGGTACCGAGGTGCGGAGGGGGCAGATGCTGGGCGGACCTAAAAGACCGGTCGCGGCTGCGTCGTCAGGCTGAGCGGAACGTCAAGTGAGGAAACTGTTTGAACACAGTGTTAAGTGATGGAAGTGTCGAATCCGCGCCGGTTTTCGGCATTTTCATCACACGAGACTTTGCGGCTGCGTTTCCCTCACCTCAGGCTATTCCTGGGTGTCCGTGTCCGAAGTGCCCTCCGTGTCCCGAGCGTTGGAGGTCTTGCCGCCACGGCGGGTGAGCGGGTGGTTGGATGCGCGGGAGAAGAACATGGGGGTGAAGATCCGGTTGCGCACCACGTTGAGGGTATTGAGCGTGACCACTCCCACGTATTGGCCCACCATGAGCCCCGTGGCCAGGCTGAGCGCGGCGATGAACGCGGAGGACAAGTAGTAAAGCGCCTGGTCGCCAGCGAGAGAAGAACCCCAGATGCCCTGGTAGGTCAGGGTTCCTGGGAGTAGGACCAGGAACGATGAGATGGCCATGGACGAGGTTGGCGCTTTGACCATTCGGGGCAAGATAGCTGTACCGATTCCGGCGGCGAACGCTGCAACACCTCGGGCCCATGCGTCCGCACCCTGTCCTGTGGAAAGGGCCGCGTAGACCAGGTAGACGATCATGGCCAGCGTTGCTGCCGAGAAAACGACGCGCGCCGGGGACTGCAGAATGATGCCGTTGCCGACGGCCACGAGGGCCGCGGCAATGACCATGAGCCACAGTGGGATACTTGCCAGGCTCACCTCGTTGGACACCGGTAGTGGAACGCCCAGGGCATTGAAGAGCGCGGCACCCAGTCGGACCCCTACGACCAGACCGGCGGTATTGACCAGACCCTCGTAAATTCTGCCCAGGCCGTGCATGTAGTTGCCGGTGATGGTGTCCTGGACGGCCCCCGTTGAGGTCATGCCGGCCATCATGATGATGACGATTGAGATCACCACGGACGTGGGATCGACGTTGGGATCCAGGATGCGCATGGCTGCCGCGGCCGTCGACGCGAGGATTCCCGCAGCGATCTGGATGAAAAAGGAGGGCCACCGCAGCGAGCCCAACTTCTGCATCATGAACACCAGCGTGAGGTAGGCAATGACGCCTGCGATAGAGACGATCCAGTCACCGCCGTACACCAGGAGTGCGGCGGCACCGGCTGCGGCAGTGGCGATGATGGTGGCCTTTTTGGACCATGACTTACCAGTCGTGGCGATGTTGTCCATCTGTTCCCGCGCTGTGGGCAGGTCAATGGTGCTCTGGGTGTAGTCCGCTGCGATATTGGTTGCGCGGGTTAGCACCCCGAAGTCGAACCCGTAGGAGTCCACACGTTCCATGCGCACTCTGGGTTCACCGGCGGGGTCGGTCCAATTGACTGCAACTGCGCCGTAGCTTGCATCCAGGTCGGGGTGGGGGCGTGGGCATGGTGCAATATTTCGCGTCCGCAGCGGGTGGCTTCCGCAACGGTTCCGCCGTTGGCTACCACCGCGGCGGTGATGCGAGCCGCGAGATCCACGGCCATCAGATTCGTCCCGGCATCGTTGTCATGGGGATGCTGGGGTGTGCTCACTGAAACCGTCCTAGGATGTGTCGGATAGATCGCCGCTCTACTAGTCAGCCTAATTTAGTCCGGTGACAGACCTATCGCAGCGGCTGAGCCGCGGGGACCGGTAAGGTCGCCCGTGCAATCTGATGTGAAAACCCCGGAAAGGACACGCTCTGGTGCACATAGCCGAATCCTCCGGGCTGGTCTTCACTGACGAGTTTCAGGAAGCCCTACAGCGGCTGCACCACGGCGAAAACGTGTTCCTCACGGGTAAGGCGGGCACCGGTAAGTCCACGCTGATCCGGGAGTTCATGGCCCACACCCGGCGCAATGTTGTGGTCGTGGCACCGACCGGGATCGCCGCGCTCAACGTGCAGGGCTACACGATCCACCGACTGCTGTCGCTGTATCCGGGCATGACCCCGGAGCAGGTGCGCACCGGAAAGTACTTCCCCGGCAGGTTCGCCCAGACGTTGCGGGAACTGCACACCCTGATCGTGGATGAGGCATCCATGGTCCGGGCCGACCTGTTCGATTGCCTGGTTGCCGCGTTGGAGCGTTTCGGTCCCAAGCCCGGTCGGAAGTACGGCGGGGTACAGCTGGTGCTGGTGGGGGATCTGTATCAACTCCCGCCCGTGGTCACCGACTACGAACGCGAGCACTTCTCCACCCGCTACAAGACTCCGTACTTTTTCTCCGCGGACACCTACCACCCGGATGATTTCGCCACGGTGGAACTGAGCACGGTGTTCCGTCAAATCGGGGACAACCGCCTGGTCGACATCCTCAACGCCGTGCGCGAGGGCAGCCTGCTCGAGGAGGCCCGCCGCGAACTCAACGCCCGCACCGACCCGGAATTCACCCCGCCCATCGACGAGTTCTGGCTGACGCTGACCACCACCAATCGCATGGCCACGTCCCGTAACCGCATGATGCTCGAGCAGCTCGAGGACGAGCCGGTCCATCACGCGGCCATCCTCACCGGTGACCTGGATGGTTTCGAGATTCCCGTGGACAAGGAGCTCGTGTTCAAGCGCGGTGCGCAGGTCATGATGCTCACCAATGACCCCGGCGACCGCTGGGTCAACGGCACGATCGCCAAGGTGGCCGAATACTTCTGGGAGGATGGCGAGCTCATCGTGTTCGTCGAACTTCCCAATGGTGATTTCGTGAAGGTCGAGCCCAACCTGTGGGAGGTCACGCGGCCCGTCGTCGAGCACGGAACGCTCCGCCACGACGTGATCGGGACCTACACCCAGCTGCCGTTCCGCCTCGCGTGGGCCATCACGATCCACAAGAGTCAGGGGCAGACCCTCGACAACGTGGTGGTCGACCTGACCGGCGGCACGTTCGCGGACGGTCAGTTGTACGTTGCGCTGAGCCGCTGCACATCCTTCGAGGGACTCGTGCTGCGCCGCAACGTTTTGCCCCGCGACCTCAAGGTCGATCAGCGGATCCGCCGATTCTTGCGCTCCGGTTCCCACGCGGCGCAGCCGACCAAGGGCAGCGTGTACTTGGGCATCTGCAGCGTGGGAGACGAGGGCGACCGCTGGCGCCCCCGCCCCGTGGAGATCGCCCTGGTCACCGACGACGGCCTGGAACTCAGCACCCTCGTCAATCCCACCCGCGACATGGGCGACGCCCGCACCGCGTACGGCATCACTGCAGGTCAAGTGCAGCTCGCCCCCCTCCTCACGGACGCGTGGGCCGCGCTCGCTCCGCACCTGGCCGGCCGGGTGCCTGCGGGTATCAACCTCGACCGACAACTCGGGTACCTCGATTACGAACTCAAACGCACCGGTTACGTCACGCACATGCCCATGGGGTACGACGTCGCCGCAACGCGACTTTCCGCCCACCAGCGCCGCGCGCTCGAAGCGCCGACGGCGGTGGAGCGAGCGCGTGCCGTGCAAGATCTGGTCGCCGGACAGGATCTGTCGGAGGCCATAGCGGACGCGTTTCCTGAGGCTCAGGATCGTTCCGGGTACCTGATGCCTCGGCCCGCCGAGACAACGGAATTCACCGTGCGGTGCAGTGCGGGTGCCGCGGAGACCCCGGGTGCGGTTTTGGCCGAGAAATTGCGTGAGGCCGGTGAGCGCGGGCGGTTCTCTGCCGAGAGCCTGGCGGTTGTGCGTGCGGTGGAGGAGCAAACCGGGGAGCAAATTCTGGACGAGTCAGCTGGCTCAACTCAGGACATCGACTCGGTGCTGGTTGCCGGCGCTCGCATTTGCTTCACCGGCACCGTGATCGGTGCCGATGGGCGAGAGGTCTATCGGGAGGATCTGGAAGATATGGCTGCAGAACGGGGTCTGCAGCCGGTCGTCAACGTGACCAAGACCCGCTGCGATGTCCTGGTCACCGCCGAGGACGGTTCGCAGTCCAATAAGGCCAAGAATGCGGCGAAGTGGGGTAAGCCGGTGTTCACGGCCCGGGAGTTCATGGGGTGGTGGCGGGGTGAATCCGGCAGACAGGATGGCTCGCAAGGTGATGTCGAAAGTGTCACGGTCACCATCACGGAGAGTTCGATTCCCGCCAGCGCTGGTAACTGATCAGAAACACCAGTCAGGAAAAGTCCGCGGCTCGTGCTTCCTCAGTGGGACGATCAGGAAGATCGAATCCACCCGACACGGCGAATGATTCATGGATGCGTGTTCCCAGGCCCTGAGTTGCGCAACCCGGTGATTCAGCCACGGACTCCGACAGGATTGCTCGGATTTCCGCTTCCAAGGATCGGCCGTGAAAAGTTGCGCGGCGTTGGAGCGCAGCAATGACCCGGGCATCAAGGTTTCGGATGATCACGGTAGTCATGTCGCCTCCTCATGCATGCATTGCATGCTCAAGGCTAGTCCGATCAGCCAGTCCGGAGAAGGCGTAATTCCCGGAATTCAGCCCGGGAATCTCCTCCTGTGATGGCTAATCATCAAACATTGACTCGGGTCAGCAAGTGACTCCACACGTACTCCTCGCCCACAACAGGAATTCCGTAATCACGAGCCTTTCGTGCCTTACCTGAGAGGGAGTCCGGATCGGCAGCAACGAGGAGATCCAGCTTCTTGCTCACGCCTGATTTAACGACGAACCCAGCCTCAACAAGCTCTTCGGCTATCTGAGGACGCGGTTTGGACATGTCGCCCGTGAGGCAAATTGATGACCCCGGGCCGAATGAAGGCTTTGATGAGGGTGATGTTTCCTGAACAACAGGTCTGGTGGTGATGCCACTGTCGATTTTCTCTCGGGAGACGGAGAGCAATTGACCGACTGCGCGGAGGTCTTCTTCCTCGCTATCCGTGATCACACCGTCATCCCACGCTGCCGCGAGTAACTGGTCCATGTACGAATCGTGCAAGGTCACAACTCTTGATCGGCCCAACCCCAGTTCATTAGCCAGAGCAACGAGGGCATCTTGTTCATGAAGGGACAAGTGACGATCCAGGAGCGCCCGGTCAAGCAGGCCAAGGTAGTCAATTTCAGCCGCCGTTTCACCCGCTTCGGGAATGTGCTGAACGATGCGTTCAAGGAAGTGAGTTTCTTGAGGTGCGTCGCTCCTACTTCTCAAACGGCAAATGGTTCGAGCTGCTGGCTCGGTAACGGTCCACTGGAGTGACTGACTTGCCTCGAAGATACGAGTCCACTTTTCTGCGTTGGTCTCGGTCCTCATATATGCCGCAAGTAGCTGCGCTGTTGCCTCCGCATCATCTCCGGCGCTGTGCGCGTGGGGAATCGTAATGTCGAAAGCTGCGCAGCAGTCGGCCAAGTTTCTGTTGTTGCCTGGCAAGTACACGGAAGCTTCTTGCATGGTGCACAGGCCGTACTCGAAAAACTCAAGGGGGAACTGTGTTCCGGCGCGATGCCACTCGGCGGTCAGGAAGCCCGCGTCGAAGCGTAAGTTGTGCGCAACCGGAACAGTTCCACTCAGACGCCAGGCAATTTCATCCGCGACATCTTTGAAAGTCGGTGCCGAGAGGACATCGGCCGCGCGAATCCCGTGCAACGATTGTTTTCCCAGATCGCGTTGCGGATTGATCAGGGTTTCCCAACGCTCGATGACCTCCCCCTCGGGGCTCAAGGTCACAATGGCAATCTCGGCAACTCGATCGTGACCGGTGGACCATAAGCGGCTCTTCACAATCGAGGGTGTAGTTGCGGTCTGAAGCCGCCGGCCTCGAGCAGGCTGCGGGCGATGTAGT
>NZ_JAVKPR010000075.1:0-1029 GCF_040980905.1 Kocuria sp. CPCC 205235 | reverse complement strand
GCGGTGGTCTCGTTCGTCGAGCAGGACCCGGAGGTCTGTGCGCCGCGCGGTCTGCTGAGCACACGCGCGATCCGGTGGTCCATCGGTCAGCTCCGGCGCGAGGGAGCGACGATCCAGGGCCTGGCCCGGCAGCTCGGCACGACCTGGAACACCCTCTGGACTCAGGTCCGCCCCGTCCTGGCCACGGCCGCTGACGACCCGGTCCGGTTCGAGAACGTGCAGGTCCTGGGCGTGGACGAACACATCTGGCATCACCGCGACCCCCGCCGGCGCGGTCCGAAAGAGCTCACCGGGATGGTCGACCTGACCCGCGGACCCCACCCCACCGCCAGGCTGCTCGACCTCGTCCCCGGCCGATCCGGCAAGGCCTACCGCGACTGGCTGGACGAGCGGGGCGAAGGGTTCCGGAAGCGGGTCGAGATCGCGACGTTGGACCCGTTCCAGGGATACAAGAACGCGATCGATGACCAACTCGAGGACGCCACCTGCGTGCTGGATGCGTTCCACATCGTCAAGCTCGCCGGCGCGGCAGTCGATGACGTCCGCCGCCGGATCCAACAGGAGACCCTCGGCCACCGAGGCCGCAAGGGCGACCCCCTCTACGGCATCCGCCATGTTCTCCGCGCCGGGCGAGAACGCCTCACGTCTCGCCAGCAGACTCGCCTGGAAGCTGCGTTCACGGCCCATCCCGATCACATCGCGGTCGAAGTCGCCTATCGCTGCGCTCAGGACCTTCGGGACGTGTTCCACCAGCCCACGCCTGCACGAGGACGCCAGCTTGCCGAAAAACTCATCGCCTCGCTGCCGACCTGCCCGATTCCCGAGATCGCCAGGCTCGGAAAGACCTTGAGACGCTGGAAGACCGCGTTCCTGGCCTACTTCGACACCGACGGCGCGAGCAACGGTGGTACCGAGGCCATCAACGGGATCATCGAACTCGGCCGCCGCATCGCCCGCGGCTTCCGCAACTTCGAGCACTACCGCCTCCGCATGCTCCTCATCACCGGTGGACTCGACGCCTCACCCCAC
>NZ_JAVKPR010000074.1:0-1084 GCF_040980905.1 Kocuria sp. CPCC 205235 | reverse complement strand
CAACACGGCTGGGCAGGCCGAAACCACCCATGACACACCCGAGCCATACACACATTTTGGCCTTTAACCCGGGATTGCCCTTTGTTCCCACGCTCACAATTGGGCATGAGAAAACCCCGGACCGTTTGGGTCCGGGGTTTCAGTGGTGGAGACCGACGGAATCGAACCGCCGTATCTGTCACGCCCGAAGGCGATCTAGCGCACCAGCGTCCCCTGGTTCGAAAGCACCTCTCGGCGCGTTCGTGACTACAACGTTAACGCATGGTTGCCCTTTTGTGCCACTCCAGGGGGTGTTAACCGACTCACAAAGTGCACGCGGATAAGCTGCCGCCCGTGAGAATTCCAGCGAAAGCCGAAGCTATTGCCCGCGCAACGTCACTCCAATGGGCGGACTGGGCCTCATTGTTGACCGGCGCCGGAGGGGCATCCCTATCTCACGCGCAACTGGCAGAGGTGTCACTCCAGAACATGCCCGAGGCTGTTACGAACCCCGGCTGGTGGGCGAGCCCCGAACGTCCGTGACGGAGAAGTGGTGGCGCTGGCGCAGGGATCTCTCCGACGGTTCCCGCGCGGCAGTGGAAATCACGCGCAAACCCGACGGTCGAACGCTGGTCACGCTGACTCATTCGAAGCTCTCGGGCACCGAGTCCATCGCTCACCGGAAACTCGTCTGGAAACCGTTGTCGCAGCAGATCAGCAGTGAGTAAATGCGTGATCAACGACACATAACCGAACGTTCGGTTGCAGTTGTCAGAAGTTACCTACGTGCAGGTAAGCTATACCCCAATCGGGTGCTGGCAGCTGTATCAGTTATGTCCACCCGATTATAAAAGGGCCTTTAGCTCAGCTGGTAGAGCGCTACGTTTACACCGTAGATGTCATCGGTTCGATCCCGGTAGGGCCCACCGAATGAATGCAGAAGAGACCACCGAGGGGTGGTCTCTTCTGCATTTCCGGGTCGTATGCCGTTATCTGACCTTAACGACGGGTAATCGGGCTCTTCAGAGTTGAGTGTGGGGTGAGGCGTCGAGTCCACCGGTGATGAGGAGCATGCGGAGGCGGTAGTGCTCGAAGTTGCGGAAGC
>NZ_JAVKPR010000073.1:0-1129 GCF_040980905.1 Kocuria sp. CPCC 205235 | reverse complement strand
CCCGCGGGTTCCGGAACTTCGAGAACTACCGTCTACGCGCCCTGCTCGCCGCCGGCGGACACCGGCCGTGGAGAAAGACACCTACCCATGCTCATTTGTGAAGGGCCCGTTTACGAGACCACATCCACGTCGTCCGAACCAGAGTTCTCGCAGCCGACAGAATCTACGGACGATGAGTTGTCAGTTGACGGCCGGAAACTGCAGGCTCTTCCAGATGCAGATGCAGATGCAGATGCAGAGGCAGAACGGGTGATCGCGAGGGAACCAGAGGCACCCGTTAACCCCGTTCGGCCAGTGCAAGCGACGGCGTCTCACGACCCTGTAAGTACCTACGACCCAACTCCCAGGACCGAATACCGCGCGCCCGAGAGGCAGCCAGAACCTCGCCTGGCTCCCACCCCAGAGCCCCGACCCGTTCCTGACGGATATGAGTCATTTGCTGCACCGCCCAAGACGCCAAGCACGGGCGGATCGACCGCACGGAAGATCATTGGCTGGTTGATTCTGATCCCCAGTGCCCTCGCAACGCTGTTGATGCTTTTGTTCCTCGTGATCGCGTTTATTCAACCGGGTGAGCTCGCAGTCAAAATCGGCGCAATCATTTTGTTGCTCTTGATCACGTTCGTGCCCGCCGCGTTGACGTACTTGGGTATCTATCTCATCTGGCTGCGGGATCGAAGGCGGGCCAAGAGAGTGGAATCTCAGACAGTGGTAGTCCAACGCTGAATGCGTGAATTTCTCGCATGCAGAAATGCCAGCTGCGCGTCCAGGTATCGCTCATAGTCCTCTTGTGAGTCAGGGAGAGCGGAACCTTGAAAATCGTCGAAGAGTAGAAAGAACTGCACCCGCCGTTCCTCGACAAGGTCATCGAGTAGGAAGAACCGAATGTACTCCTCGAAGTTTACGAAGAGGTCGAAGAACGAGGCATAACGCTGCAGGACCTTCCCCAAAGGGCTCGGATCGCCTATGTAATGCCGCCGGATGCACTCAAGTGTGAGATCGAATCGATCCCGGATACGAGGATGTGTTCCGCGAGCCTGATTGATCGTGTGTTTACCGGCTCTTCAGAGTTGAGTGTGGGCGCGCCGGTGGTGCGGGGTAGCTGGGGATAGACGTCGAGGTCCTCGAT
>NZ_JAVKPR010000072.1:0-1164 GCF_040980905.1 Kocuria sp. CPCC 205235 | reverse complement strand
GGTCGTGTCAGCCACGGCCGTCTCCTCTCGGATCAGGCCGGACCCTCACACACCGTTCTTCTGACAGTCCCCGATCCACCGACTCAGGTTAGGGCCGGCGGCCGATATCCCGGATCGGCACTGAGCCGTTTTTTGGCGTGACGTGGTGGCCGGCCTCGCTACCGGTGGTGTTCCACTGATGTTCTTTCGGTTGTGCCGATGCCCGGCGGGTGGTCGGGTGGTTATGCCGGTTGTGGTGGCGGGTGGACGGCGGTGAAGAGCCGCTCGAATCCCTGTTGCCAGGGCCAGGTCTCGGGCAGGCGCATCCGGATCCTGCGGGCGCTGGAGGCGATCCGGGCTGGCAGATTCACGAGCCTGGCCCGGATGGTGCCGGTCCGGGCCCGGGTGAACTCTCCGGCGGCGAGGGTCCCGGCGGTGCGGGTGAGGTTGTAGGCCATCACCGCGCAGACCAGCCAGGCACTGTTGGCCCCGAAATGTCCGGAGGGCAGGTGGGCCAGAGCACTGTCTTTCAAGTCGGCGTTGACCTGCTCGATGAGCGCATGCCCCCGGTGGGTCCGGTCCGCGGTCACCGTGTCCAACACTTCCGGATCCACGGTGGTGAAGAAGGCGTGGAAGCGGTGGGTGCCGAACAACATCGGCTGGTTGGTGTCCTGGGGGTTCAGTTCCGGGATGCGGCGCACCACCAGCCGTCCGGGGATCCGCTGGGCTTTCTTCTTCGAGGTGAACGCGGTGAAGGGAACTTCGGCGACCTCGGCTTTGGAGGTCCAGGTGCCGGTGGTCTCATCGTAGATCGCCTCGGGATATTCGATGCCGGTCCAGGCCGTTACGTCGATGGTGGCGATGGCGGCTTTGACAGCTTTGTCCATCCTGGCGGTGAGGCAGACATCGGCCCCGGCGGCCAGGGTGGCGGCCACGGTGGGATGGCCGTAGAAGGCAGCGTCGGCTCGGACCAGCACTCGGGTGTCGGAACCCGGGCGCAGTCGCTTTAGGGTGGCCAGCACGTCGCCGACCATCCGGCCCGCACCCCGTGGGGATCCTACTGCTCCGCGGCGCAGCCGCTGACCCAGGATCACCGGGGCCGCGGTCTGGGTGGTGGCGGTGGCCAACAGGGCGTTGAGCCCACGGACCCCGGAGTACCCGTACCCGGAACCCTGCTTCTGGTAG
>NZ_JAVKPR010000071.1:0-1299 GCF_040980905.1 Kocuria sp. CPCC 205235 | reverse complement strand
CGGGTTAAAGGCCAAAATGTGTGTATGGCTCGGGTGTGTCATGGGTGGTTTCGGCCTGCCCAGCCGTGTTGGATGCCGTTGCCGTCTTCGGCACTGAAGGCGTTGTCATAGAGGGTCGGCCCGATCGGTTCGTCCTGGTGTTGGGGGCGTGTCGGTGGTGGGTTCCAGTGTTCTTCCCGTGCGAGGTCCCAGGGGTTTCTGGGGTGTTCGGTGAGGGAGTTCAGTAACCAGTCCACGGCCCGTCGAGCGTGCTTGTCGGGCATTCCGCGGTGGGCTCGCAAGAGTTCTTTGATGGCCTTGTTTGGCCCGCCCTCCAACGGAGAGGTCGTGCGGTCGATCTTCACCCCGGTCTGTGATGCCAACTCGGGGTTGAGCCAGGTGAAGAGGTTGTGGTGGCGGATCAGGGTCCGGTAGAAGCCGCGGGCTCGGCGTAGGCGTTGATGGGTGTACCACCAGGCACGGTCCTCGTTCACCCCAGTGGGGCGTAGTACTCCTTTGCCCGGGCGGGAGCGTTGTTTTAAGAACGTCTCCCACTTCGCTTCCCAGGTGGCGTAGGCGCCCATCCAGACCGCGGCTTGGTCCAGGTCGGCCACTGCCATCAGCGCCCGGGTCAGACTCATCAGTTCTTGGCCGGCTTCCAGGCGTGGAGACAGGCTCAGGTGCCGGCGGATAGCGGTGTAGATGTGGAAGTAACAGCGCTGAACCGCGGTGTGGGGCCAGACCTGGCGCAGGGCCGCGTGCAGGCCGGTGCCACCGTCGACGATGGCCACGACCGGGGCCGGGATCCGGTTCAACAGCGCCACCCAGGCGGCTTTCTTCTCGTGGTCACACCATTGCCAGTCCACCACGTGGGTGCCGGTGTAGGCGATGAGCACGCACCAGCCGTTGAAGTAGGTGCCATCGAGCATGATCTGGTGGTGGATCACCCCGGTCGGCTCCGGGCGTGGGACAGGTACTCGCCAGCACCAGGCGGTAGCTCTCCTGAAGGTGCGGGGGCTACCGCTGAAATCGCTGCTCTTCGCTCCGTGCAGAAGCCAGGCGTGAAACCAGTCCAGTTGGGCTCGTCGGGTGAGCTGTTCGCGGTGGATGGTGGTTGAGGCCCCGCACCGCGGACATCGCCATCGAGTCCGACCAGCGCTGGTCCTCCCGTTCTTCACCAACGGTTGAGCACATACACCACAAGAGGGTCTGTTTCGTGGAAGGGGCACCAGACATGCTCCCAGAGCATGTCAAAGCCCTAGAACGTTGCTATCGCAGGCAAGCAAGCCCCCGCCATACACATATTTTGGCCTATAACCC
>NZ_JAVKPR010000070.1:0-1333 GCF_040980905.1 Kocuria sp. CPCC 205235 | reverse complement strand
CGTTTACCCTCGGCCCGTTTTCGATCGTAATAGGCCCGTGAAGCGGGGCTAGCACTCAGCGAGGCGAAGGCGGAGAGGAACAAAGCCCGTTTGAGGACCTTGTTGCCCCGCCGGGAGGGTGATTCCCCGCGGATCGAGGTCCCGGACCTGCGTGTCACGGGTGCGATCCCGGCGTAGGAAGCCAGGTGTCCGGCGTCTTTGAAGTCCTTGCCCACGACTTCGGTGAGCAGCCGTGCTGCTGTCCTGACCCCTACCCCGGGCATTGAGGTCAGGACCTGGGTGAGAGGGTGCGCATCGACCACCGTGAGGATCTCGGTCTCGATCTCCACCCGCTGGGCGCCCAGTTGCGCGAGCTGGTCGGCCAGGCGCCCGATGATCTTCTCCGCCGCCGAGGTGCCCGTGACTATCACGGTTTGTTCGGCCAGGGCGGTGAAGATCTCCTCGGTGAGTTTCTCCGCCAACCGGGGCGCGTGCTTCTTCAGTAGAGCTCGTACATGGCCGCGGCCAGCGGTCTTCAATCGGGCCGGGGAAGAGTGTCGGGCCAAAAGGGCGATCACCCCTGGGTGGGCCAGTCGCGGGCCCAGCACGCGTTCCAGGGCGGGGTGGATCTGAGTGAGGAACCCGCGCAGCCGGTTGCGGACTTGGGTGATCTGGGAGGCGAGGTCATCATCGAACCCACACAACATTGACAGTTCGGCGATGTCTTCCTCGGTCAGGGTAATCCCACGCAGGGTGTGGGCCATGGTGCGGGCGGTGTTGGCGATGATGAACGCATCCCGGGCATCGGTTTTCGCTTGCCCCGGGTGCAGGTCCGCGACTCGGCGCATGGTCAGCCCGGGCAGGTAAGCCACCTCGATGCCCAGATCCTGGGCCACCGCGATCACCAGGGCACCGATGGTCTTGGGTTGATCCACAACCACCAGCACAGGCCCGTGAGTAGCGGCTAGGTCCTGGAGGAGCTCACGGATCTTGGGTTCGGATTGCGGGAGGGATTTATCGTGCACGACAGTGCCCTCAGCGCTCAAACCGGTGGCATGGTGGGCGGTCTTGCCGACGTCGATCCCGAGGTAGAGCTGATGTTCCATGGTGGTCACCTTCTTCATCACGCAGGGGTGGAGGTGAGGTGACCAGGTGGTTCACTCGCCCGCATCCACGTTACAAAGTCCCGCCTGACGGGTCGTGCTTCTATTAGCGGTCCGTGTGAACCAGTACCGACCCCGGTGACTACACCCCCCGGATCATAAGCGACTGGGGGCGGACATCATGCCGGGGCCGGCTGGTTACCTACGCCTTCATCCTCCCGGACACCGGCGTCATGAAAAAGGTAACGGGG
>NZ_JAVKPR010000008.1:0-138140 GCF_040980905.1 Kocuria sp. CPCC 205235 | reverse complement strand
CCTCGGCGTCTATCCCGGCACCGACGCGCCCGGCCCACGCCCCGCAGCTACCCTCTCAGCTGCGAAGAGCCGCATTTCCCGGGTGACACCCTGGACCCGGCGCGGACCGGGGGAGACCTGTGCATTCAGGCGTGCGCCGACGATCCGCAGGTGGCCGTCCACGCCGTGCATAATCTGGTGCGCATGGGCTTCGGGATCGTGTCCACGCGGTGGATGCAACTGGGTTTCGGACGGACCTCGTCCACCTCCAAGAGTCAGAACACCCCGCGCAATCTGTTCGGATTCAAGGACGGCACGGCCAACCTGAAGGCCGAGGACCCGGAGCTGCTCAACGATCACCTATGGGTCCGCGACGGCACCTGGATGGACGGCGGCACCTACCTAGTGGCCCGGCGCATCCGCATGATCATGGAAACCTGGGACCGCGAATCACTGATGGGCCAGGAGAACATCATCGGCCGCACCAAGGGCACGGGCGCACCGCTGTCCGGCGGCGAGGAGTTCACCGCGCCGGACTTCGGCATGCAGGGTGCGGGAAATCAACCGATCATCCCCAAGGATTTCCACGTGCGCTTGGCCCACCCGGAAACCAACAACGGTGTGCAGATGCTGCGCCGCGGCTACAACTACGCGGACGGCACGGACCGGTTGGGCAATATGGACGCGGGGCTGTTCTTTATCGCGATGGTCAACGACCCGCGCACCGGATACGTGCCGATCCAGAACAAACTGGCCCGTCAGGACGCGCTGAGCGAGTACCTGCGCCACACTGGGTCCGGGCTGTTCGCCGTGCCGCCCGGGATTCCGAACGAGCCCGGGGCGTACGTGGGGCAGCAGTTGTTTGAGGGACGAGCTCAAGCCGTGTGATGCTCTCGCGAGTGCGAGGTGACTGTCGAAGGGTCGCTGCCGATGAATCGGCGGCGACCCTTCTTTCAATCGTTACACGAATGGCTTTCCCCGACACAGAAGTGTCGTCGATCGAAAACATTCCCGAAATAATTCGGGGCCATAGTTCTTCTGGGGTCGCCGGTTGGATGCACAACACGAACCGGCCTCCCATGGATTCGTAGCTGGTCATACACAGAGCCTTCCACCGGATCATCACGCATCTTTCAGCTCTCGGAGCTGCCCAGAAGAAAGATCGAACACATGTCGTTAGATACTCGGACACGTCCGGACCACGAAGGATCGACAACTACCGTCTCACCAGGCACCAACGCGGACGCGCGAGCGGCCACTCGCGAGAGTCTGGAGGATTACACGCTTCGGTTTGCACCGCGTTCCTACCGGAAATGGGGCGCGGGTGTGGTCGCCACGAGCGCACTCGGTGGGATTGCCTATTTGGCGGACTTCTCCATTGGCGCCAATGTCGGAATCGCGCACGGAACCACCAATGCATTGCTGGGTATTACCGTTGCCGCGTTCATCATCTTTGTCACCGGGTTGCCCCTGGCGTACTACGCGGCTCGGTACAACATTGACCTGGACCTGATTACCCGCGGTTCGGGATTCGGGTACCACGGGTCCGTGATCACCAACGTGATCTTTGCGACCTTTACGTTCATTTTCTTTGCCCTCGAAGGTTCCATCATGGCTCAGGGCCTGGAACTTGGGCTGGGTATCCCCAAACCCATCGGCTATGCGCTGTCGACCCTGCTGATCATCCCCCTGGTCATCTACGGGATGAAAACCTTGGCCACGCTGCAGGTCTGGACCACCCCGCTGTGGCTCGTGCTCATGGTGATCCCCGTGGGATATCTGGTCCTGGCCAATCCCGATTCCGTGGGTAGTTTCTTCGCGTATCAGGGTGAATCAGGCGCGGGTGCCGGGGTGAGCTTCGCCTCAGTCATGTTGGCCGCCGGCGTGTGCCTGTCACTGATCGCTCAGATCGCCGAACAGATCGACTACTTGCGATTCATGCCACCCAAGACCGATGAGAACCGTGTGGCCTGGTGGCGCGCCGTCATTCTGGCCGGCCCCGGTTGGGTGATCTTCGGCGCGATCAAGCAGATCACCGGTCTGTTCATCACGGTGTATTTGATTGCGACATTGGACCCGGCAGCCTCTGCGACCGCCAATGAACCGGTCCACCAGTTCTTGGGCGTCTACCGGGAGATGATGCCCGCGTGGCTGGCCATGACCCTGGCGGTGATCCTGGTGGTCATCTCTCAGGTGAAGATCAACGTGACCAACGCGTACTCAGGATCTCTGGCGTGGACCAACTCGTTCACCCGGGTGACCCGCACCTACCCCGGTCGCATGGTCTTCGTGGTGGTCAACTTGGCCATCGCCCTGGCACTGATGGAACTGAACATGTTCGACTTCCTCAACACCATCTTGGGCTTCTACGCCAACTGCGCCATGGCCTGGATCGTCACGGTGGCCACTGACATCGTGGTCAACAAGTACATCCTCAAACTTTCACCCAAGTACCCCGAGTTCCGTCGAGGAATGCTCTACAACTGGAATCCAGTGGGCGTGACGTCGTTGGCGCTCTCGGCGGGTATTTCCATCGCTATGTTCTTCGGCGCTTTCGGTCCGGCGGTGGCACCGTATTCGCCGATCTTCGCGGTCCTGATCGCCATGATCGTCACACCCGTCATGGCTGTGCTGACTCAGGGGCGGTACTACCTGCGGCGCGTGGATGACGGAATCGACCTGCCCATGGTTGATGCGGACGGCAACCCCTCGGACGTGACACTTACCTGTCATGTGACCGGGATGGAGTTTGAGCGCCCGGACATGCTGCTCTCCAATGAACTGGCTCCGGACGGATCCAAGCAGTACATCTCGTCCCTGGCGCTGGCCACCGACAAAACGGGGAAGTACGTGCTGCCCGCGCAACGTTGATTGCGCGAGCTGATACAAAACAAAAAGATCCCCCGGACACGTCACGTGCCCGGGGGATCTTCTACTGACAACGCGGCGGTCTTAGCTCTCGAACCGGAACTTCGCTCCCGTGTGGTCCTCGCGCAAACGGGGTCCGGCCCCGCCGAAGACCTCGCGGGCCGTGCGGGAGGTGGCGGAAGCGACGTCGTCGGCGGTCAGTACGCCACGTTCGCGCAGAACGGGCGTGACGAACCGGCCGAAGCGCTCGAAGTCGGCCGGACGCACGCATGCATTGATGTTGAAGCCGTCCAGGTCCGCGACCTCGACCCAGCGCTGGAGCTCGTCGGCGACTTCCTCGGGGGAGCCCACGATCACGGGGCCGCGGCCGTCGATGGCCACGAAATCGGCGACTCGGCGCGGGGTCCACGCGCCCTCGGAATCCATCTTGGTAAACGAGGCCAGCGCCGACCGATTGGCGTCCGTCTCTACGTGCTCGAGCGGGGCATCCGGGTCCGCGCTGGACAGGTCTACTCCGGTCCAGCCGGCGAACAGGGCGAGCGCGGCGTCGACGTCCACGTACTGCTTGTATGACTCGAGGCGCTCGCGGGCGGCCTCGGAGGTCTCGGCCACGACCACCGCGGCGTTGGTGAAGACCTTGATCGAGCGGGGGTCGCGGCCGTACTCGGCGGCGGCCTTGCGCAGACCGGCCGTCCACTTGGCGACCTGCTCGGGAGTGGGCCCGGAGAAGAACACGGCCTCCGCGTGTTTGGCCGCGAACTTCAGCCCGCGCGGGGAGGCACCGGCCTGGAACAGGAACGGCGTGCGCTGCGGGGTGGGTGCGACCAGAGCGGGTGCCTGGACGTCGAAGTACTCGCCGGAATGCCCCGCGCCCTTGACCTTCTCGGGATCCACGACGACGCCGCTCGCGGCGTCCGCGGCATAGGCATCGTCCGCGTAAGAGCCCTCCCACAGCGAGTAGACCACGTCCATGTATTCATCGGCGCGGTCGTAACGCTGGTCGTGGGGCAGCTGCTGACCCAGGCCCAGATTGCGTGCCGCCGACTCCTGGTAGGAGGTCACTACGTTCCACGCGATCCGCCCGTCGGTGAGGGCGTCCAGGGTGGAGAAGCGGCGGGCCAGGTCATAGGGAGCCGCGTAGGTGACGGACGCCGTGACACCGATGTTGAGGGTGCTGGTGGCTTTGGCCAGCAACGGTGCCAGGATCAGTGGATCCAACTGGGGGACCTGAACGCCGCCGCGCAGGGCGGCGTCCGCGGAGCCGCCGTACACGTCGTAAAGCCCCAGAACGTCGGCCAGGAACAGGCCGTGGAAGCCCGCGTTCTCGATGATCTGGGCCTCCCGCTCCCAGTGGGACAGCTGCGCGTAGTTGCGCGACTGGTCCTCGGGATGGCGCCACAGTCCGGGGGACTGGTGGACGGGCACGGGCATTTCGAAGGCATTGAGCAGCAAGGAGCGGGGCAAAAGGGGTCCTTTCGGGTTGGTACTGGGGCGTGTGCGGGTGGTGCCGAGTCAGTACTGAGCGTTCTCGGGCGCGTCGGTCACGGTGTCCTTGGCCATGCGGCCGGTGACCACGGAGATCACGGCCAGCAGGCTCAAGTAGCCGCACAGCAGCCACGGAGAGCCGCCGGTGGCCACGAGCCACGCGGCGATCATGGGGGTCAGACCGCCGGAGAGAATGGTGCCCACCTGGTAACCCAGGGACACCCCGGAGTAGCGCAGGTGGGTGGGGAACTGCTCGGCGAACAGAGCGGCCTGAGGGCCGTAGATGCTGTCATGCAGCACGGCCATGCCGATCAGGTACACCAGCGGCAGCAAGGCCAGCGGCCCGTGGTCCAGGTAGTAGAAGTAGGGCCACACGAACACGCCGATGGCGGCCGCGGCAATGATGGAGATGCGGCGGCGTCCCACGCGGTCGGAGAGCCAGCCCCAGAACGGGCCGCCCACCAGGCCCACGGCGGCGGCGATCAGGATGGAGATCATGACCCACTGACTCGCGCCGCGCTGCTGCGTCACGTAGGTGAGCGTGTAGACGGTGAGGATGGAGAAGATGGCCGGCTGGATCATGCGTTGACCGATGCAGACGATCACGCCGCGGGTGTGCTGGGTGAGCACCTCACGCACGGGCGACGTCGCGGCGGCCTTTTCGCGCTTGACCTCTTGGAACTCCTCGGCGTCCTCGATGCCGGCGCGGATGATCAGGCCGATGATCACGAGCACTGCGGAGAACAGGAAGGGTACGCGCCAGCCCCACGCCTGGAACTGCTCGGCGGTGGTGACGCCCTGCATGATCGCGAAGAACGCGGTGGCCAAGAGCATGCCGGCCGCCGAACCCACCTGCGTGAAGGAACCGAACAGTCCGCGCAACCCCTTGGGTGCGTGTTCCACGGAGAGCACCGCGGAACCTCCCCACTCCATGCCGGCGGACAACCCTTGGGCAATGCGGCAGGCAACGAGCAGGGCCACGGCGAACCAGCCGATCTGCGAGAAGCCCGGCAGCAGCCCGATCACCGTGGTGGCCACGCCCATGATCAACAGGGACGCGACCAACAGGGCCTTGCGGCCGATCCGGTCACCCAGGTGCCCGGCAATGATGCCGCCCAGGGGCCGGAAGAAGAACGCAATGGCGAAGGTCGCGAACGAGGCAATGATCGAGCCCACGCCCGAACCCTGCGGGAAGAAATAGTGACTGAACACCAGGGCTGCGGCGGCACCGTAGAGGTAGAAGTCGTACCATTCGATGGTCGTGCCCACGAAGGACGCGGCGAGCACGCGCTTCTTGTCACGCACTGCGGATCCCACGCTCGCGAGCGCGTGATCCGTGGCGGGTTGGGTCCGCTGGGCTGATGATGAATCGGTGACCGTGGGCACCGGGGCGGTGGCGGGGGCCATGACACTCCTCATGACGGGGCGCCACGGAAGAATGTTTGGTGAGCCGGACGCCGTCCTTGCCCGTACCGGTACTGATCACGGGCCGAATCATCACCTGGGGCACCCCACGACAGCGTCTGAGGGTTGCCGTCCGGCCAGCCAGGGCTTCGCACCGGAACTCGTGATTCTTGTCGCGTGAACCTAACCACACGATCGTTGAGCACCACAAATGATGAAGATTTGTGACCGCCCCGAGGATGCCTCTCGGGATGGCTCGCGAGGGGTGCGTCCTCCTGTTTCCGCCCGTCCCCGGTGCCTAGAATGGGCCTATTCCCCGGGTTGCCGGGGCAGACACCGTTGTCGAAAGAACACAGGGAGCCGACCATGCCTGAGCCCGCCGCCGCCAATGCACTGGTGCTCGACCGACCCGAGGTCATCGTGGTCGACATCGAAGGTACCCTCTCCTCCACGTGGTACGTCCGGGATGAGCTCTACCCCTATTCCCGTAAACGCTTCACCGGCTATTTCGAGGAGTATTCCCACAAACCTGAGGTCGCCCGCGCTCGCCGACAGATCATCGATTTGGCCGGCCTGGACAGTTCGGCCACCGCCGAGGATCTCACCGGTGTGCTGGAAGCCTGGATGGATGAGGGTCAGATGCCGGCCCCGCTGCGCACGATGCACGCGTTGATCTGGCAGGAGGGCTTCGCCGCCGGGGAGTTCGTCTCGCCGTTCTTCGAGGACGCGATTCCCGCCTTGCGGACCTGGTCCGAGCAGTCGATTCCGGTGTTCATCTTCTCCAACGGCACGTTGCCCGCCCAACGTGCCTGGTTCAGCCATTCGCCCGAGGGCAACCTGATTCCACTGATCAAGGGACACTTCTCCCTGGAATCGGCCGGCGCCAAACACGAGGTGAGTTCGTTCCGTAACATCACCCACGACGTGGCCGAGGCGCTGGGCAAACCGCGTGAGAAGTTCTTGTTCTTCTCCGACCAGGTGGAGGCCCTGGACGCAGCCCGTCAAGCCGGGTGGAACACCGTGGGAGTGCGCCGCCCCGGTGACCAGTTCTACGACGCCGGCGTGGGGGATCATCCCGAGATCCAGCGCTTGAATCAGGTACGGTTCATCCGTCGCTATGCGTCCCGCTAGCGCGATCGGGAGATTTCAGACGGGATAGCTTTCACCGTGAACAAGACCACCATGCGCCCCGGGGCCGGGCGCGCACTTTTCGCTGCCGTGGCCGGAACACTCATCGAGTGGTATGACTACGCCTTGTACGGCACGGCCGCCGGGCTGATCATTGGCCCGCTCTTCTTCGCGGGAATGGACTCCGGTGCTTCCTTGGCCGCGTTCGCGACCTTCGCGGTGGGCTTCGTGGCGCGCCCGCTGGGTGGTGTGCTGGTCGGTCACCTGGGGGACCGCTACGGTCGCCGCCCGGCCATGTTGCTCACCGTGATTCTGATGGGCGTGGCCACGGTGGGCATCGGCCTGTTGCCCACCTACGCCGCGATCGGCGTGGCCGCCCCGGTGTTCCTGGTGCTCCTGCGTCTGCTGCAGGGCATGGGGGCCGGTGCCGAGTTGGCCGGGGCCATGACCCTGGTTGCGGAGTTCGCCCCGCCGCGGCGTCGTGGACTGATGACGTCGCTCGTGCTCGCCGCGCCCCCGGCCGGCATTGTGCTGGCCACCGGCGCGTTTCTGTGGACGGCGTCTCTGGGTGATCAGGTGCTGTTGGATTGGGCGTGGCGCTTGCCGTTCCTGGCCTCGGCGGTGCTGTTCGCCCTGGCCATCTTCATCCGCGTCAAGCTTGAGGAGAGCCCCGAATACCTGGCCGCGCTCCACGCCGCCAAACAGCGTGGGGAACGCCGCAGGGTGCCCGTGGTGGCCCTGATACGCGAGCACTGGCGCGCGGTGGTCGTGGGGTTCTTCGCGATCACCGGGCACAACGCGCTCAACTACATCCTGGCCGTGTTCTCCCTGTCCTTCATGACCTCACCGGCCGTGGGCATGGATCGGGGATCGGCGTTGACCGCGGTGATCATCGGATCCGTGTGCGGCGTGCTGGCCACCCCGCTGGGTGGCTTGGCCGCCGACCGGTTCGGTGCCCATAAGGTGTTGGCCTTCGGCTCGCTGCTGGGTGCGGTGGGTGCGTTCCCGCTGTTCGCGGCGCTGTCCTCGGGCAGCGCGATGGCTGCGACCGTCGCCATTTCCGTGGGCTACGGTGCGGTGATCGCTTGCACCTCCGGTTCCCAGGGCGCCTACCTGGCGGGCTTGTTCCCCGCCGCCGAACGCTTCAGCGGCATCGCCCTGGCACGTGAGGCCAACGGTGCCATCGTGGCGGGATTCACCCCGCTCATCGCGGCCACCCTGATCACCGCCGCCGGCGGACAGACCTGGGCCGCAGCACTCTTCCTCATGGCGTGCTGCGTGATCTCGGTGGTGGGCGTGCTGCTGGGCAAGCCGGGCCGCTACACCTCATAACCACGCGCTCCTTCACAGTCACGACCTCGCGGTCGGCACTTCACAGTCACGACGACGTCGCTCGGTCCCCTCGGCCGGGCGACGTCGCCGTTTCTGGGTTCTTCCGGTGCTGCCCCGGGGGCCTTCCCGGGTCATCCCGTGGCGGGCCGCTTATGCGTGTCAGCGACCCTTGGCACTCTCACAGTACTCGAATAAAGTTTCGAATACACCGGGAGAGTGATCGAGTCATGACGGTACTGACTGCGGTAGAACACACGGACCTCACGTGGAGCGAGACGCACGATGCGGTGCGGATCGATGAGGGGTGGGGGCAACCCTGCGAGGTGCACTGCGATGAGTCGGGTGCCCCGTGCGAGTTGGTGTTCCGGGGCAGACTTCACCGCATTACGGCCCCACCGCAGCGCTGGTACGAACGTCGCCGCTGGTGGCAGCTGGAAGAGCGAGTTCCGCGGGAAAGCGGGCAGTCCGTGGTGGACCGGCAGCACTGGCGTGTCCAGGCGGCGCAACGCGGGGCCGTGATACCTCGCACTCTGGAATTGGTGCGCCACGAGATCACCGGCCAATGGTGGCTCGTGGCTGACCAGGCGGTTTGACATTGATCGAACAAACTTTCGAATATGAGGTATGCATTTCCCTCATTTGCGCGTGGCTTCCGCTTACAGCGCGCACTACGGTGTGGCTCGCCCCCACGAGCTCGCGCAGGTGGCGGCGTCCTACGGGGCGCAGGTCCTGGCGTGCACCGACAGGGACGGGTTGTACGGGGTGGTCAAGCACGTGCTGGCCTGTCAGCAGCACGGTGTGGCTCCCGTGCTGGGAGTGGACCTGGCGTTGTTGGGTCCGGTGGCGGCGTCGGCGGGGAAACACACTCGCGCCGCCGCCGGCCGGCAAGGCCAGCACGGTCGACACGGGCGCAGCACGGTGCCGCCGGCTCGGGTGATCGGGCGCGTGGTGGTGTTGGCCACCGGGGGTAACGGGGGAGCCGGGTACGCGGCGCTGTGCCGGCTGGTGTCCGCGGCCCATCGGAACCACGATCATCATGCAGCCCGCCCCATCGGGTTGACCCGGGACCAGATCGCCCGCCACGTGCATCGCGCGGCGGCCGGGGGAACTCCCGGACTGGTGGTGCTCGTGGGCCCGGATTCGGACGTGGGATCGCTGTTGGCCCGGCGTCGTTACCGGGCGGCCCGCACGGCCCTGCGCGCATGGAAGCGTGTCCTACCGGCCGGGTGTCTCACCGTGGAGACCGCAACCCACCTGGCACCGCAGGGCAGCACCCTCAGCACCGGTCACGCCGTGCGGATGCTCACCGTGGGGCGCGAGGCCGGGCTGCCGGTGATCCTCACCAACGCCGTGCGCTACGCCCACCCCGGCCAGGCCGTCACCGCAGACGTACTGGACGCGGCCCGCACCCTCATGTCCCTGGAGGAATTGGCCGGCTCGGATCCCGGGGTGCTGCAACCCACGGGGCAGGGGTGGCTCAAGAACACCGCGGAGATGACCCGGCTCGCCCACGAGATCTCGGCGGCCGCGGACCTCGGGGCCACCGGGGCCGCGCACCTGCTCGCGGACACCTACCGACTGGCCGAACGTTGCAGCCAGGACCCCGTCACGGACCTGCGAGTGGGCCAGCCGGTGATTCCGGAAGCCTCCGTCATCGGTCTCACCGGGAACCCCAACACCCAACTCAGAACCCGCTGCTACACCGGATTGGAGCGCTTCCACTCCCACGAGAACTGGGACCGCACGGTCCCCGGACTGAGCGGGGAATCGCTGCGCTCGCGGATGGACCGGGAGCTGGACGTGATTGCGCAGCTGGGATTCGCCGGATACTTCCTGACCGTCTCGGAGGTCTCCGAATTGATGACCCAGCTGAAGGTTCGGCACGCGGCCCGAGGTTCGGCGGTCTCGTCCCTGGTGGTGCACCTGTTGGGGATCTCTCCGGTGGATCCGCTCGAGTACGACCTGGTCTTCGAGCGCTTCCTGTCCCCGCGGCGCAGCAGTCTGCCGGATATCGACATCGACATGGAGAGCGCGGAGCGGCACCGGATCTATCACGAGATCTTCCAACGCTTCGGTAGCAGTCGGGTCACGCTCATGAGCATGCAGAACGCCTACCGCTCCAGGGGTGCCGTGCGGGATGCCGGGCTTGCACTGGGGTTGGAACAGGAACTCGTGGACCACATCGCGGCCCAGTTGTGGCGGGTCCCCGGGGCCACCCTGCGCGAGGAAATTGCGCAGCGCCCGGAGCTGACCCGGCTGGCCGATGACCTCAAGGCCAACCGGCAGCTGGATCTCCTGGTGGATCTGACCGAACGCCTGGACCGGTTGCCGCGCCACATTTCCATGCACCCGTGCGGGGTGATCCTCTCGGACGCCACCCTGCTGCACCGCACGCCTGTGCAGGCCAGCGGGATCGGGCTGCCCATGTCCCAGTTCGACAAGCACGACATGGATCCCATGGGCCTCATCAAACTCGACATCCTGGGCGTGCGCATGCAATCCACCCTGGCCTATGCGGTTCAGGAGGTGGCCCGCATGGAGCCGGACCGCCCCGCCCTGGACCTGGACGCCATGCCCCGCGATGACCCGGACACGTTCCGGCTCATCAGCTCCACCCACACGCTGGGGTGTTTCCAGATCGAATCCCCGGGGCAGCGCGAACTGATCGGGACCATGGGCCCGGAGGAGTTCAACGACCTGATCGTGGACATCTCCCTGTTCCGCCCAGGGCCCATGCAGGCGTCCATGGTGCGCCCCTACCTCAACTCCCGCCACGGCTGGAGCACCCCCGAGTACCCCCACCCGGACCTGGTGGACATCCTCAAGGAAACCCGCGGGGTGGCCGTCTACCACGAACAGATCATGCGGATGATGGACCGGATGACCGGTTGCGGACTGGCCACCGCAGACGAATGGCGGCGCAGGCTCGGCTCGGAGACCGAACAGCGCGTGGAGGACGCCTTCCGCAGCGGGGCACGGGCCCGAGGCTACGACGCGGAAACCGTGGAGAAGGTGTGGGAGATCCTGCATGCGTTCGGAAGCTTCGGTTTCTGCAAGGCCCACGGTGTGGCCTTTGCCGTACCCACCTATCAGTCCGCGTGGTTGAAGACCCATCACCCGGAGGCCTTCATGGCCGGGGTCTGGGAACACGACCCGGGTATGTACCCCGCTCGGTTGCTCGTGGGGGAGGCCCGGCGCATGGGCATCCCCGTACTCGGTCCGGACATCAACCACAGCGTGGATCATCACCGCATCGAACCCGTGACCGCCCGGCCCGGCACCGTGGAATCCGGGGACCTGGACGAGGGAATCCCCTACACCCGTGGTGGGTCCTGGGGGATCCGGATGTCCCTCACCAGCATCACCGGGATCAGCGGCGCGGAAATCGAACGGATCGTGGCCGGTCAGCCCTACTCCACGCTTACGGATGTGCGCACCCGGGCCAGACCCTCTCGGCGGAGTCTGCAGCGACTGGCCACGGCCGGGGCCCTGGACAGTCTCCTGAACACCTCGGGCGCTCGCGCCTCCCGCACCGACCTGGTGACCCACTTGACCCGGCGAGCCGATCAACCAGCCGCCTCTCGCAGCGCCTCTGCCAAGGGACAACCCGGTCCCGGACAACTGGCCCTTCCGCTGGGGGACCTGGAACTGACCGGGCTGCCGCCGGAACAACCCGAACCCAGCACCGAGGAGAAGGTGCGCGCGGAACTGGACACCATGAACATCGAAGTCTCCGCCCACCTCATGGACGGCCACACCGCTCTCCTGCGCTCCTACGGGGTCACCCGTGCGGAAGACCTGCTGGGACTGCGCAACGGCACCGAAGTAGTGGTGGCCGGGGTGCGCGTGTCCACCATGACCCCGCCCATGCGCAGCGGGAAGCGCGTGGTGTTCATTTCCGTGGATGACGGTTCCGGCGCGGTGGACTGCACCTTCTTCGACGAGGCGCAGGCCCTGTCCGGACCCGTGCTGTTCGCACCCACCATGCTGCTGGTCCACGGCCACACCCGCCGCACCGGACCCCGGGGCATTGGAGTGCAAGCGGTACAGGCCTGGGACATGGCCCATCCCGAAACTCTGCCCGACCCAGCCACCGTGCTGGGTTCCCAACCCAAACCCAGCCGTGCACCTGCATGAAAACCCCAGGTCACAACCTCTTAACGCAACCTCCCTACGGTGTGAATCATCAGCCGCCCACGGCGGCCAGGAATTCCTCACACCAGGAGCACGACATGTCCGAGAACACCCCTCGTCCCAGCCGCCGGAACCTGATCACCGGAGGCAGCGCGCTCGCGGCCGCCGGGGTGCTGAGCGCCGCACCCGTCGCCGCCCAGGCAGCACCGGCCACGGTGGCTCAACACCGCGGCCGAGGTCGCGGCCACGGCCAGATGCCGCTGTCCTTCGGTAAGAACGGCGCGTTCAAGATTGTCCAGTTCAACGACACCCAGGACGGCCCGCGCACCGATCGCCGCACCCTCGAGTTCATGGGCAAGGTCCTGGACCGGGAGAAGCCGCAGTTCGCCCTGATCAACGGCGACGTGATTAACGGGTCCCCGCGCACCAACCGCGAGGTCAAACAGGCCATCAACAACGTGGTCATGCCCATGGAATCCCGGGGCATCAAATGGGCCGTGACGTTCGGCAACCACGACGAGGACTCCACCGAGGACAACGGCACCGGCATGTACGAGCCGCAGCTAGTGGAGTTCGTGCGCCAGTACCAGCACAACCTCAACCCCGGTGACGACCAGAAGGTCTTCGGTTCCTCCAACGCGCAGCTGCTGATCCGCGGCTCCCGCGGCAACGCTCCGGCCTTCGCCGTCTGGCTGCTGGATTCCGGCCGGTACGCGGAGGACAAGCCCGGCGGTCAGGACCGCGAGGGGCTCATGGGCTACGACTGGATCCGCCCCAGCAGATCCGCTGGTACAACGACCTCTCCGCGGAGACCGAGCGCCGCTACGGGAAGAAGATCCCGGGCCTCATGTACTTCCACATCCCCACGTGGGAGCACCACCACATGTGGTACGGCCAGCAGTTCAGCTCGGACGACGACGGTCACGCCGCCGCGGTGAAACGCCACGGCATCGTGGGGGAGAAGCACGAGAACGTCTACACCGGCATGATCAACTCCGGTATCTACGCCGCGGCCAAGGAGCGCGGCGACATCCTGGGCATGTACTGCGGCCACGACCACATCAACACGTACATGGGCAACTACTTCGGCATCGAACTCGGCTACGGCCCGGGCACGGGCTTCGGCACGTACGGCCTCAACGACGGCACCCGCGACGAACACACCCTGCGCGGCGCTCGCGTGTTCGAACTCAATGAGCGCACCGAACGCGTCTACACCGGCACCCGCCTGATCTTCGCCAAGGACCTCGGCATCGACATGGCTCCCGAAACTCAGCCCCTCGCCCGTCCCGTGCGCTTCCCGCGCTACGTGCGCGGCTGAGTTCCCCGCCGACGGCGCTCGGGAGCCTCGAGCGCCGTCGGCCACCTCGACGCCGCGCAGCCGGCCGCCGCCGCGGACCGGGACGGAGTTACGGCGCGGTACGCGGCGACGTCGTGGACGGGAACAGCTGTGAAAGACTGTGAAGCATGGCAAAACACACCGGTAGCGGGGACCTTTTCCAGACCGTTGATCAGGTCACGGAAGAGGCCATCAACATCGGCTACCGGTGGGAGCAGCGGCTGCACCGGTGGCGACAGGCGCGCGCCGAGCAGCGCGGTGACATCCCCACCATGCTCGCCTTCGACGGCTACGGCAGCACCCGGCACGTGCGCGTGCTGGGGCGCGTGCTGCTCAAGACGCGGCAGCTGATCGCGGACACCGATGATTCCGCCGAATTCATCCGCGGCTGGCGCTCTTTCACGTCCATCCCGTTGGCCTTCGCACACGTGAACGTGTGGCTGGGCGACCACGAGTTCCACCTGATGGCCGATAAGGGCGGCGTGATCGACGTGGACCTACAGGTCAGCATGGAGCCGGGTATTTACACCGTCTATATGCAGACCGACGGCTCCGAGGTCACGGAGGCTGCGGTGACCATTGTTTCCGAGGACCAGACCATCGGCGTGGTCTCCGACGTGGATGACACCGTGATGGTTACGGCCCTGCCGCGTCCCATGCTGGCGGCATGGAACTCGTTCGTGCTCAACGAGCACGCTCGCACCCCCACCCCGGGCATGGCGGTGCTGATGGAACGACTGCGCAACCACCATTCCAGGGCACCTTTCCTCTATCTGTCCACCGGTGCGTGGAACGTGGCGCCCACGCTGCGCCGCTTCCTGACCCGCAACGCCTACCCGGCCGGTACGCTCCTGTTGACCGACTGGGGGCCCACCACGGACCGCTGGTTCCGGTCCGGGGCCCAGCACAAGGTTCAGAACCTGCAGCGGCTGGCCAAGAACTTTCCGCACATGCGCTGGATCCTCATTGGCGACGACGGTCAGCACGATCCGCAGATCTACTCCGGTTTCGCGCAACGCCACCCGGAGTCCGTGGCGGCCATTGTGATCCGTAACCTTTCACCCACCGAGGCGGTGCTCGCCGCCGGCGCCCGCGCTACCGAGGACCGGTCCGTCTCGATCCCCGAGGGCACCCTGTGGATCGAAGGTAACGACGGCGCGTCGATCTCGCACCAGCTACGCGATGCGGGCCTGCTGTAGAGCCACCCGAGGCAAAAACCGGCGTGCCGAGAGCATTCTCGACACGCCGGTTTTTTTAATTTTCGGATGTGTTCAACGCCTCCGCGGTTGTCCACAGGACGGACGACTTCCGCGAGTTCTCGCGCCTGTTTCAGCACCACCCTGTGGACAGTGAGGGGATAACCGGGAGACACCTGTGGATTATGGCCACCACATCATCTTGGGGCCGCTTCCCATGTCTGACACTAGATGTAGTATTGACGCAGTCATACAGAGCACTTGACGCAACCAGCGGCAACCCACCGGATATGCTCCGATCGCCGCGGAAGCGCAGTACTCCCACCACTAGTTTTCGAGGGGATTGGGATATGTCCGTCACCGTGTACTCCAAGCCGTCATGCGTCCAGTGCAACGCCACCTACCGTGCCCTGGACAAGAAGGGTATCGACTACCGCGTGGTGGACGTGACCGAGGACCAGGACGCTTACCAGCACGTGGTGGGCCTGGGTTACCAGCAGGTCCCCGTGGTGGAAACCGCCCAGGATCACTGGTCCGGTTACCGCCCGGATAAGATCAGCTCCCTGGCTGTTCTGCTATCTGCCTGAGAGCGGTAGCGTTAAACCCGCAGCCGTCGAAAAAGCCGACGCTTGCTCGCGAACCGTCGCGGCGGCGTCGGAATTTTTCAACCCGCACCATAGCCCGATAGCCAGAATCGAAGTGACACGCCATGAGCACTTTGGCCAGCGTGTTGGCCGCGGCTCAAGAACGCGAAGACCATCGACTCGACGTCACCGCGGGGGAGAATTCCCCCCTGGTGGTGTATTTCTCCTCGGTCACCCGCAACACCGACCGCTTCATCCAGAAGCTCCCGGTCAGGTCCATACGGTTGCCGTTGAAAACCTCCGAACCCACGCCCGAGCTCACTGAGCCGTTCGTGTTGGCCGTACCCAGTTACGGCAGACCGGGGGGCGCCGGATCGGTCCCCCCTCAAGTCGTGAAATTCCTGAACCAACCCGTGAACCGCCAGCACCTTATGGGTGTCATAGGCGCGGGAAATACTAATTTCGGATCACTGTTCTGCGTAGCGGCGGAAAAAGTGGCCGTGAAATGTCAGGTGCCCCTGCTCTACAAGTTCGAACTCATGGGCACCGATGAAGACGTAGAAAAAGTCACTCTAGGATTGGACAAGTTTTGGCAAGCATCCATGCAGCCCCGGGACTGAGCGTTGAACCGGGACACGAAGATCCCACCTGCCCCGAGCAGTACCGCGGCTTGGGCTACCACGAGCTCAATGCTCTGCTGAACTTGTACGACGCCAACGGCCAGATCCAGTTCCAAGCTGATCAGCAGGCCGCGCGTCAGTACTTCTTGCAGCACGTCAACAACAACACCGTGTTCTTCCACGACCTTGAAGAGAAGCTCAAGTACCTGGTGGACCACCAGTACTACGAGGCCGAGGTGTTGGACAAGTACAGCTTCGAGTTCGTCAAGAAACTCTCCAAACAGGCCTACGCCCACAAGTTCCGTTTCCAGACCTTCCTGGGCGCGTTCAAGTTCTACACCTCCTACACGCTCAAGACCTTTGACGGTCAGCGGTACCTGGAGCGTTTCGAGGACCGTGTGGTCATGGTCTCGCTGTACCTGGCGGACGGTGACGAGGCCCTGGCCGAGCAGCTTGTGGAAGAAATCATCACCGGCCGTTTCCAGCCCGCGACCCCCACATTCCTCAATGCCGGTAAGAAGCAGCGCGGCGAGCTCGTCTCGTGCTTCCTGCTGCGCTTCGAGGACAACATGGAGTCCATCGGCCGCAACATCAACTCTGCGTTGCAGCTGTCCAAGCGCGGCGGTGGTGTGGCGTTCGCGCTGACCAACCTGCGTGAATCCGGCGCACCCATCAAGAAGATCGAGAACCAGTCCTCGGGCGTGATCCCCGTGATGAAGCTGCTGGAAGACTCCTTCTCCTACGCCAACCAGTTGGGTGCCCGCCAGGGTGCCGGTGCCGTGTACCTGCACGCCCACCACCCGGACATCTACAACTTCTTGGACACCAAGCGTGAGAACGCTGACGAGAAGATCCGCATCAAGACTCTCTCCCTGGGTGTGGTCATCCCGGACATCACGTTCGAGCTGGCAAAGAAGAACCAGGACATGTACCTGTTCTCCCCGTACGACGTGGAGCGGATCTACGGTGTGCCGTTCTCTGACGTGAACGTCTCCGAGAAGTACCACGAGATGGTCGCGGACTCCCGGATCCACAAGCAGAAGATCAACGCTCGCGAGTTCTTCCAGACGCTGGCCGAGGTGCAGTTCGAGTCCGGTTACCCGTATGTCATGTTCGAGGACACGGTCAACAAGGCCAACCCGGTTGCCGGCAAGATCATCATGTCCAACCTGTGCTCCGAGATCCTGCAGGTCTCCGAGCCCTCGGTGTACAACGAGGATCTGACCTACGCCGAGGTCGGCAAGGACATCTCCTGCAACCTGGGCTCCATGAACATTGCCCTGGCCATGGAGTCCGAGAACTTCGGCTCCACCATCGAGACCGCCATCCGCGGCCTCACTGCGGTCTCGGACATGTCCAACATCGACTCCGTTCCCTCCATCCGTCGCGGCAACAACATGTCGCACGCGGTGGGTCTGGGCCAGATGAACCTCCACGGCTACTTGGCCAAGGAGCACATCTACTACGGCTCCGAAGAGGGCATCGACTTCACCAACATCTACTTCTACGCGGTCACCTACCACGCCATCCGCGCGTCCAACCTGATCGCCAAGGAGCGCGGTGAGTCCTTCCAGGGCTTCGAGAACTCCAAGTACGCCTCGGGCGAGTACTTCGACAAGTACACGGACCAGGCATGGGAGCCCGCCACGGCGCACGTGCGTGAACTGTTCGAGCAGGCCGGCATCGCCCTGCCCACCCAGGACGACTGGCGTGAGCTCAAGGCCAAGGTCATGGCGGGCGGCATGTACAACCAGAATCTGCAGGCCGTGCCGCCCACCGGTTCCATCTCGTACATCAACAACTCCACGTCTTCCATTCACCCGATCGCCTCGCGCATCGAGATCCGTAAGGAAGGCAAGTTGGGTCGCGTGTACTACCCGGCGCCGTTCATGAACAACGAGAACCTGGAGTACTTCCAGGACGCGTACGAGGTCGGTTACGAGAAGATCATCGACACCTACGCCGCTGCCACCCAGCACGTGGACCAGGGCCTGTCGCTTACGCTGTTCTTCAAGGACACCGCCACCACCCGCGACATCAACCGCGCCCAGATCTACGCGTGGCGCAAGGGCATCAAGACCATGTACTACTCGCGGATCCGCCAGCTCGCGCTGGAAGGTACCGAGATCGAAGGCTGCGTCTCCTGCATGCTCTGACACGTGATTGGTCGATCATGACCGGTTGACCACTCACGCAGCATTGCCGCCCCGCTCGGACCACCGGTCCGGGCGGGGCGGCTCGTTAACGCGTAAGAAGTTGCGCGGGCGCGCGTCACCTCACCCGAAAACCCAGCAGAAACGGGCATCATAAAAACATGGCAGTCTCTCTCAACGGTCAATCCCCAGGTGACAAGGGCACACGGGGTCCCCTTCGACTGGAAAAGGGTCACTCGATTCCGCTGCGGGAGCAGGTGGCCAACAGTTTGCGCCACGCGTTGGTCGCCGGTGATCTGGAACCCGGACAGGTCCTGACGGCCCCGGTGTTGGCCACCGAGTTCGGCGTGTCCGCGACCCCGGTGCGCGAGGCCATGTTGGACCTGGCGACCGAGGGCCATGTGTCGCCCATTCGTTACAAGGGGTACCGGGTGGTGGAGATCTCCCCGGACACCCGTGCCAACATCCTGCAGTTGCGCTCACTCATCGAAATTCCACTGATGGCCCAGGTGGCTCGGGACGGAGTTGAGCCCGAGGTTCTCGAACACGCCGCCCACATTGCCCAGCGGAGCATCGACGTGGCTCAGTACGGCGAGCTCGTCGAATTCATCCGCCTGGACATGGAACTGCACTTGGGTCTGCTGGAAACCACGGGCAACGACATCGCGGTCCGGCACGTGCGCTCCCTGCGTTACATGTCCCGGCTCACGGGTCTCAAGGACCTCGTGGCAACGGGGCAACTCACGCACACGGCCCAGGAACACCTGCAGCTCGTGGACGCCATTCGAAACGGCGACCCAGAGTCCATGGAAGCCGTGATGACCAAGCATTTGGGACATATTTCGGGTGTCTGGGCGGGCTCCGGTGAAGACTGACACGTGCAGTCCAAGGACTGCTGGGAGTGTGCTTGGCACGGCTACGAAGGCAACCGGGTAGAAACGTAATATGTAACATTGTAGTGTGTCTCGGGTCACCCATCTGGAGGTCCTATGAGCAACGCGCACCAACAAGCCGCGGAAACCCGGAAAACCAATTTCCGCGTGATGGCCGGTTCCCTGTCCGGCAGCACCATCGAGTGGTACGACTTCTTTCTGTACGCCACCGCATCCGCCTTGATTTTCAACGAGCAGTTCTTCCCCACGGACGATCCGTACATCTCGCAGATGCTGGCGTACCTCACGCTCGCCTTGACGTTCTTCATCCGCCCGCTGGGTGGCATTGTGTTCTCGCACTTCGGCGACCGCGTCGGCCGTAAGGTCACGCTCGTGGCCACGCTGACCATGATGGGTGTCGCCACCGTGGCGATCGGTCTGTTGCCCACCTACGACCAGGTGGGTGTCCTCGCGCCCATCCTGCTGATTGTGTGCCGCATCATCCAGGGCCTGGCCATCGGCGGTGAGTGGGGCGGTGCCTTGTTGCTCGCCTACGAGTACGCCCCGCCCAAGAAGCGCGGCCTGTTCGGTTCGGTTCCCCAGATGGGCATCACCATCGGCATGTTGTTGGCCTCGGCCGCTTTCGCCGTCATGGCTGCCTTCGGAACGGAGTTCCTGACCACATGGGGCTGGCGTATCCCGTTTATTGCGTCCATCGTGCTGGTGGCCGTGGGGCTGTGGATCCGCGGTGGCCTGGGGGAGACCCCGCACTTCAAGGCCGCCAAGGAATCCGGCAGCATCCCCAAGCTGCCCCTGGCCGAGACCCTCAAGTACCACTGGCGCGCCGTGCTGGTCGCCGTGGGCGTGAAGGTCGTGGAGACCGCACCGTTCTACATCTTCGCCACGTTCGTCGTTTCTTACGCCACGGGCACCTTGAACTACAACCAGTCTTCGGCCTTGAACGCGGTGAGCCTTGGTGCGGCACTGTCCACGCTGCTGATTCCGGTCATGGGCGCCTTCTCGGACCGTGTCGGTCGTTTCAAGGTCTACTTCGCGGGCGCCGTGGCCATTGCCCTCTTCGCGTTCCCGTTCTTCATGCTTTTGGACCTGCAACAGAATTGGGCGCTGTTCGCCGCGGTGGTCATCGGTCTGGGCATCGTGTGGCCTCCCGTTACCGGCACGCTCGGCACACTGTGCTCCGAGATCTTCTCGGCCCGCGTTCGTTACACCGGCGTCACGCTCGGCTACCAGATCGGTGCTGCCCTGGCCGGTGGTACCGCACCGCTGATCGCCACCTGGTTGCTCCACGAGTTCGACGGCGCCTGGTTGCCCATTGCGCTCTACCTCGTGTTGACCGCGGCCATCTCGCTGATCGCCGTGCTCTTCGCCCCGGCCATCGCCAAGCGCGAGGCCGCCAAGGAACCCATGATTTCTGACGCACCCGCATCCGTAGGAGGAGCCGCTTCATGACCGCCGATACGACGTCGAACCAGAACCAGCACACTGTGGGAGCCGCAGGATCGCCCGCGTGGTACACCTCCGAGCAGATCCTGGGTGCTGTGTCCGTGGACCGGGCTCGTAAGCTCCTGGAATCAACGCTCGCCTCGGGGTTCCGCCCGCAGGATGACCCCGCACGGAGCAATATCCCGGCCGGCACGGGGCATCTCTTGTTGATGCCTTCGGTTCTCGGCGACTGGGCGGGCATCAAGGTGGCCTCGGTGTCCCCGAAAAACCCCGAGCAGGGCCTTCCGCGGATCCAGGCCACCTACGTGCTGATGGATTCCGCGACCCTGACCGTTCAGGCGCTCATGGAGGGCAATGTGCTCACCACGCTGCGCACCCCCGCGATCTCCGCGGTGGCTGCCGACTACCTGGCCACGCCCGACGCGAGCAAGCTCGTGGTCTTCGGAACCGGTCCGCAGGCGCTCTCCCACATTGAGGCGTTCTCCAAGATCCGTTCCTTCACGGACGTGGTCGTATGCGGCCGCACCCCCGAAAAGGTCGACGCCGCCGTCGAGCACGCGCGTTCGCTGGGACTCGCGGCCCGGTCCGGTGACGCGACCGAGGTGAGCGACGCGGACGTGGTGGTCTGCACGACGTCGGCGGCCGAACCGCTCTTCGACGGCGCCCTGGTCCCGGACACGGCCTGCGTGGTGGCCATGGGTTCGCACGAACCCGAATTTCGCGAACTGGACTCCACTCTCATGGGGCGCGCGCAGGTTGTTGTCGAGGATCGTGCGACCGCAATGCGCGAGGCTGGCGACGTGATCCAGGCAGTCAATGATGGTTCCCTGGCCGAGGACACCCTGGTCGACCTGGTGGACATCGTCACCGGTGCTACCAAGCCCGACCTCGCTCGCCCGCGCGTGTTCAAGTGCGTGGGCATGAGCTGGCAGGACCTTGCCGTGGCAATCGGTGTGGTCGAGCCGGAGTAAATCTCCCGCTCGGTTGAAAAAGAATGTGTGAGGCCCGGGTTCGCCCGGGCCTCACACATGCCCGCGCCAGCTTGTGCGCGGCTGTCAGGGCTCCGGATGCGTCCAGTCGCCGATACCGCTGCATGACCCTGCACCGCAAGCTCACGCGCCGACGCCGCTGGCTCACTCAGCGTTGCGCCGTCCGCCTCGCATCTTGGGTGCCGGTAGAACCCCCTGACACACCTGGTGTTCCGTAAGAACCTTCTCAGCAACGTGGAAGGGCTGTAACGGCACATGAGGCGTCGCGCGCGGCTCGAGGGGGCCCTTGGGTGTGGTGGGAGCCCGGGGTCCATGGGCAAGTGTGAGCGGTGTGCAGGAGCCCGGGGATCATGGAGAAGTGCGGGGGAGTCGGGGCATGCGAAAACCCTGGCACTTTCGTACCGGGGTTTTTCTTTGGTGCGTGAGGTTAGCGCCTTGATCGCCATTAGTCCACATCATGAATGATGACTCCGGGGCGGTTGATTTCGATGTAATTGTAGGTAGCAATTGCAACTTTCAGCGCCGCATAGTTTGCGTCGACGAGCGCGAGCAGATCGCGGGTAGAGATGTTCCCGCAGGTGATGTGAAGTAGTTGAGACGGCTGCTTCCGCAGTAGATGCGATGCGCGGAAATCTTCGTCCTTGGTCACCACAAAGCGTTGTTCGGTGTCCGCAATCTGTGCAACGGCGGTATCGGGCAAAGTCGCTCCACCCGGATATTCCTAGATGTGCTTGGCAGCGTGCCCCAGGCTAGTCAGGTGTTGGGCAAGGGCCCGTGACAGCTGTTGGTCGATAAGGAAACCAGCCACCTTTTTCGCCTATGCCACGACGCGAAGAACACGGGCCGATGAATCAAGAGCTGCATACTCAATCGCAGCGAGAAGATCATCGCGCTCGAGCTCGTCGTAGTCAGTCAGAATTTCGTCGTAACTCATGCCGGACGCGAGCAGTTCAAGCACGTCTTGCACTCGCAAACGCATGCCTCGGATCGTTGGGGATCCGTGGCAGATCGTCGGATTCACCGTAATCCGATCAAGTCGACTGACTGGTTTGCTCATGTGCCGAGTCTACGGTGGCAGGTTCGGATCAGCCAGGGATGGCGCATGAGCAGACATCTATGTGCGGCGACTCCTTGGGTGCCCTTAGAGCCCCCTGCCACACCTGGCGTGCCGTAAGAACCTTTTCAGCAACCAGGAAGGGCTGTAACAGCGCATGAGGTGTCAAGCGCGGTTCTAACGGCGCCTCAGGTGTGGTGGGGCCCTGGACATGATGGGGAAGTGGGGGTTATAGGCCAAAATGTGTGTACGGGAGGGGTGCGGGGAGTCCCGGCATGCGAAAACCCCGGCACTTTCGTACCGGGGTTTTTCTTTGGTGCGCGATACTGGGATCGAACCAGTGACCTCTTCCGTGTCAGGGAAGCGCGCTACCGCTGCGCCAATCGCGCTCAAACAATCTCGTCGAGCGAGGGTGGTTAGCACCGAGGTGGAGACGGGATTCGAACCCGCGTAGACGGCTTTGCAGGCCGCTGCCTAACCACTCGGCCACCCCACCGGGACCAGATCCTTGTAGGACAGGGTCTCAGGTCTCGACATGGTTGTCGATTACTGCGAGCGGACGACGGGAGTCGAACCCGCGACCCTCACCATGGCAAGGTGATGCTCTACCAGCTGAGCTACGTCCGCATTGTTGGTTGAAAGACTTTCCGTGAACCGGTTTGCCGTTCTTCCGAGCGGAAACTCTATCACAGTCCGTCAGCGCCTGTTCCGTGAAGTTTTCAACCGGTGGGGGTTGATCGCTTCGCCGTTCTCGGCTGTGCCAACGAGCTAGAACATTACCCACACAATTTCGTTCGAGCAAATCGACGGTGACCCCAGCGGGTCCACCCGGTTAACCGATGTGAATGAGGCGGGGGTGAACCACAACCGATTGGCATGTGACCAAAAAGTGTTCTATGGTTTTCAACGTTGCAAGCGCGATTGGCGCAGCGGTAGCGCGCTTCGTTCACACCGAAGAGGTCACTGGTTCGATCCCAGTATCGCGCACAATGAAGGCCCCGATTCCAGTAGGAATCGGGGCCTTGTGCATTCCAAGACGAACACGTGGTGGGCGCTCGTGTGCCTGTCGGAACCGGGTCGTAGTCTGATGCCCATGACGCAACCACGCTTGGCCCAACAAACTCCCTACGGACGCATGTACGCGCGTGCGGAGGGGCAGGATCCGCAGGTTCCGTCCATCACCACGGTGATCGGCTGCGAGTCCAATGACCTGGGCGGCTGGTACGGCTACAGCGCTGCGCAGGCCTTGGCAGCGGACCCGCAGCTTCCCGACGCGCTGCGCGATTCACGACGCCGCCGCGCCCTGGTCAATCACGCGGCCAAGGCTGCCGAGCGCCACAGGGATCGCGCTGCCGAGCGCGGCGATCGCGTTCACGACTACTGCGAACAGTTGGCACTGCGAGCCATGGGGCGGGAGCATCGGGTCGAACAGGCCCGCGAGACGCTGGCCGAGAATCAGGAATCCCGTTTCGCAGATAGCGCTGACCAATGGTGGGCGCTGTACCGCCCTGAGCCGCTGGCCGCCGAAATCACCGTGTGGAACTCCACGGTGGGCTACGCCGGAACTCTTGACCTGGTGGCGCGCATCGGCGGGAAGGTCTGCCTGATCGACTACAAGACGCGCGGCACGGACCGCAATGGACGGGTCAAAGCTCCTGACGCCAAGGTGGTCACCCAACTCGTGGCCGGTTTGAAGGCGGAGGAGTCCCTGGTGGACGCTGCAGCCGGTGAATGGCAGCCGTGGGAGTATGCGAACGCGGATGTCCTGATGGCGGTGGCCATTGGTGACACAGAGGCCCTGTCCGTCCAGGCGGTTCCGGATCAGCTGCCGGCCCACTGGTTCAAGTTCTGTGCTCTGGCCAAGGTGTGGGCCCGATCAGCGGAGATCGAGGCCGCAGGCCAACAACTGCGAGCCATTGTTCCGCCGCCGCTCGACCACAACCCGGTGGGCAGGGGCGCCATGTCCGTGACCGTAGACTTGAAGGAAACCCAGATTCAGGCAACCGAGGAGAGCAATTCGCAGTGACTATCCTGCGCATTCGAACCCAGGGCGACCCAGTCCTCAGGACACCGGCACTCACCGTCACGGATTTCGACGAATCGCTGCGCACGCTGATCAGCGACATGTTCGAGACCATGTACGCAGTAAAAGGTGTGGGGCTGGCGGCACCTCAGGTGGGTGTGGGACTACAGATCTTCACCTGGGATATCGGCGATGATTCCGGCCACGTGATCAACCCCAGCATTGAAGTGGGGGACGAGCCCCAGGAAGGCGGCGAGGGCTGCCTGTCGGTGCCGGGGCCGGGTTATGACACGCCGAGAGCCAATCACGCGATCATCACGGGCGTGGACATGAACGGAGAACCCGTACGCCGAGAGGGTACCGGGTTGCTCGCACGCTGTTTCCAACACGAGACGGACCACCTGCACGGCACGTTGTTCGTCGACCGGCTGGAAGGTGAGGTTCGCAAGGAAGCGATGCGCGCCATGAGGGCTCCCGAGTACCAGGACATCGTGGACACCGTGACTCGGGAACGCGAAACTCAGCGACTCGGTGCCTCGGCCGATGCGACGTCTGCCACGAAATCATCCCTGCGGTCCAATGCCTTCCAGGGAGCTAACACGCGGTCGGGGTCGGCCACGAGCGGCTCGAAAGATTCCGTCGGTTCATCCTTTACCGGTTCCTCTTTCAGAGGTTCTCCCACAGGTTCCTCCTTCACAGGATCGGCCTTCAATCGCGGAAAGGACTCCTGATCATGACTGAGCGTCTCAAAGTTCTCTACGCCGGTACTCCGGCCACCGCGGTGATCCCCCTCGATGCCCTGGTTGACCGCGATGACGTGGACGTCGTCGCCGTCCTGACCCGCGAGGACGCACCCGTGGGCCGGAAGAAGGTCCTCACACCGTCGCCGGTTGCACAACGAGCCGACGAGCTGAACATTCCTACCCTCAAGGCCAACCGAGCCACGGCGGAGCTGGTCGACCAGTTGCGTGCCACCGGTGCGGAAATTGCGGCCGTGGTGGCGTACGGCGCGCTGCTGCCGCGTCCGGTGCTGGATGCCTTCGAACACGGATGGATCAATCTGCACTTTTCGCTCTTGCCGCAGTGGCGCGGGGCAGCCCCGGTGCAACGAGCCCTGATGGCCGGTGACACCATGATGGGCGCGACTACCTTCCTGCTGGATGAAGGTATGGACACGGGCGCCGTCGTCGGAACCCTCACCGACCCCGTCCGCAACGATGACACCGCCGGTTCCGTGCTGGAGCGGTTGTCCCACAGCGGATCGTCCTTGTTGGCGGATTCCCTGGTGGCCGTGGCCACCGGGCAGGCAAAGCCCGTTCCCCAAGAGGGAGAGGCCAGCACAGCCCCCAAACTGACCGGCGCCCAGGCACGGATCGACTGGAACCACCCTGCCGTGGCCATCTCCCATCACGTGCGCGGTGTGACCCCGGAACCGGGAGCCTGGACCGAGTACAACGGGCAACGGATGAAAATCGACCGCGTGATCCCCACGCCTGAGGTCACGGGAATGGCTCCCGGCCACGTGGAACTGCGGGACGGTGCGGTCTATGCGGGTACCGGTTCGTACGCGGTGGAACTCACCCGTGTGCAGCCCTCCGGCAAGAAACCCATGGCCGCCCTCGATTGGGCGCGCGGTCAGCAACGCAGTGAACAGGTGGTCTTCGGATGAGCGAGCGCGGTTACCGCAACGCCAAGGGACACGAGCGCAATCGGCGCGCGCAAAAGGATCGTTCATTCTCGGCGCAGGCCCCGGGGCAACGACGCCGCTCGTCCGACCCCGCGCGGCTCACGGCCTATCAAGCGTTGCGCGCGGTCAACGGCGAGGACGCCTACGGCAACCTGGTGCTGCCCCAACTCGTACGCAAGAACCGGTTGGACAAGCGAGACGCCGCCTTCGCCACCGAGCTGGCCTACGGTGCGATGCGCCGGCAGGGAACGTGGGACGCCGTTCTCGAACACTGCGTGGACCGTCCCCTCAAAGAATTGGATCCCCAGGTCCTGGACGCCCTGCGATTGGGAGTGCACCAACTCCTCGCGATGCGCGTTCCGGACCACGCGGCCCTCGATGCCACGGTGGGTCTGGTGCGAGGCGAGATCGGTCAGGGCCCGGCGGGTCTGGTCAATGCGGTGCTTCGCAAGGTCGCGCGCCAGAGCACCGAGGAGTGGCTCGATCAGCTCGAATCCGAGCAGTCGGATGACCTGCGCAAGCTGGGCGTGCGCTACTCCCATCCCGCGTGGGAGGTTCGTGCGCTGCGTCGTGCGCTGCGCATGAGCGGACGATCCCCGGAAGAGATCGAAGACCTCTTGGAGGCCAACAACGCACCCCCTCGAGTGCACCTGGTCGCACTTCCCGAGCTGGGGAGCCTGGACGCGGCCCTGGACGAGGGCGCAACGCCCGGAACACTCGTGGCGGACAGCGCCGAGAGCGCCGGGGGAGACGTGCATCGGATTCCCGGAACACGGGACGGCACCGTGCGCGTCCAGGACGCCGGCTCCCAGTTGGTGGCCCGCGTGCTCGCAGAAGTGCCGGTCGAGAACGACCACGGGAAGTGGGCCGATTTCTGTGCCGGCCCCGGTGGCAAAGCATCCCTGCTCGCCGCGCTGGCGGATCAACAGGACGCCCGGCTGTATGCCAACGAAGTCAGCGATCACCGGGCGGACCTCGTCGAACAGGCACTGGCCGCAGTGCCGGAACGGGCCTGGAGCCTCCGCGTGGGCGACGGTCGCGACATCCCCGGGGAGATGCCGGGTGGATTCGACCGCGTGCTCGTGGACGTGCCGTGCACGGGACTGGGCGCCCTCCGGCGTCGCCCGGAGGCGCGGTGGCGCCGCACCCCCGCGGACGTGGCCGAGCTGGGATCGTTGCAGCGGGAGCTCCTAACCGCCGCGCTGGATTCCACCCGCCCCGGTGGCGTGGTGCTCTACGCGACCTGCTCGCCGCACACCGCGGAGACGCTGGACGTGGTCTCGGACATCGTGGAGTCCCGTGATGACGCCCAGATCTTGGACACGGCTCGCTATGCTCGCGACGCCGCTCTGCCGGGAGCTCTCGACGGCGACCGGTCCGCCGAGCTCGACTGGCCGAACGGTGGCAGCAGCGTGCAGCTGTGGCCCCACGTGCACGGAACCGACGCCATGTTCATGATCGCCGTGCGGAAATCCGCCTGACCCTCACACCCCTGGAGACACCATGAGCCGTTGTGCCATCCACCCGTCCATCCTGTCCGCAGACTTCTCCCGTCTGGCCGAGGAACTGCAGCGCATTTCCAACGCCGATGCCGCCCACGTGGACGTCATGGACAACCACTTCGTGCCGAACCTGACGCTCGGGTTGCCCGTGGTGGAAAGCTTGCAGAAGGTCAGCCCCGTCCCCCTGGACATGCACCTGATGATTGAGGATCCCGACCGATGGGCTCCGGCCTACGCGGAGGCCGGATGTGCGTCGGTGACGTTCCACGCGGAGGCGGCCGCCGCACCGATCAAGCTCGCCCGTGAACTGCGGGCAGCAGGGTCTAGGGCGGGGCTTGCGGTGCGTCCGGCCACGCCTATCGAACCGTACCTGGACCTGCTGCCCGAACTGGACATGCTGCTCATCATGACCGTGGAACCCGGTTTCGGGGGGCAGAAGTTCTTGGACGTGACGCTGCCCAAGCTCCGCCGAGCGGCCCAGGCTGTAAAGGCCCACGGTGGCACGGTGGCGCTACAGGTGGACGGCGGGGTCACGGAGGAGACGATTGTGCGGGCCGCCGAGGCCGGTGCAGACACGTTCGTCGCGGGCTCCGCGGTGTACGGCAAGGATGATCCCGCCGCGGCAATCGACGCTCTGCGCGAAATCGCGAGGGCCCATCAGGACGGCTGAATCGAGTGCTCCATGCCGCGATTGAATCCCGTGTTCCTCGGTGCCAGCGCCCGCTATGAGCAGCGTACGAGCACGACGAACCGCGGCGAGAGTGCACTCTGGCGCGGGCGAACTTTCGTGCGAGTCCCGCGCACCGTGGCATAATTCAAATCACAACGTGTTCCGGGGTCGGTGTAAGTCCGAACCGGCGGTTACAGTCCGCGAACCGTGAACGCTCGTCGCACAGAGTCACGCGATGGAGTGGGAACGGCCGAACCGGTGAAATTCCGGTACCGACAGTCACAGTCTGGATGGTAGGCACACGTGGATATCGGCTCGCCACCCTTTTTCAGGGGTGCCGTTGCGATGCTCGTACCCATGGGCATGATCCGCTATCTCCGCCCCGGAGCCGCAAGGATTCAGGGCGAGAGGATGTTCCGTGGACGTATTGCGCTGGCTGTTCGACGCGCAACTGCAGGTGGGTAACGGATTCATCCTGTGGCGAGAAGTGCTGGGTAACGTCTTCGGTCTGCTGTCCGCGCTCGGCGGCATGCGCCGCAAGATCTGGGCGTGGCCCGTGGGCATCCTGGGCAATCTGATTCTGCTGACCGTGTTCCTGGGCGCGGTGTTCGACACCCCCAATCCGGTCAACCTGCTCGGCCAAGCCGGCCGCCAAGTCATGTTCATTGCGGTATCGGTGTACGGCTGGGTGCAGTGGCGTCGCTCAAGGGGTAACAACCAAGAGGCCGTGACGCCGCGCTGGGCTACCGGCAAGCAACGCTTCCTCCTGATCGCCGCGCTCGTGTTCGGCACCGCACTGCTGACCCCCGGCTTCCGCGCACTGGGCTCCTACGAACCGGTCTGGGCTGATGCCTGGATCTTCATGGGTTCACTGCTGGCGACCTACGGCATGGCCAAGGGCTGGGTCGAGTTCTGGCTGATCTGGGTGGCCGTGGACCTGGTCGGAGTGCCGTTACTGTTCTCCGCCGGTTACTACGCGTCCGGTCTGATGTACGTGTTCTACGGAGCGTTCACACTGGTGGGATTCTTCGTCTGGTGGCGCGTGAACTCCAAGCAGCGCAAACAGGCCACGATCGAGACCGGATTCCCGGATCTCCACCTGAAAGTGGGGGACGACTCGAAATGATCCCCTCGGCACAGGAACGAACGGACCCCGGCTTCACCTCCGCCGAGCACACGGCCATGACGGCCGCGCTCGACGCCGCGGCCCGGGGGGTGCGTGGCGCCAACCCCGTGGTGGGTGCGGCCCTGCTCCACCGAGATGGCCGCATCCTACACACCGGTCATCACAGCGGCGCAGGCACACTCCACGCCGAGGCGGACGCCCTGCGCAAGGCCAAAGAAGCAGGCACAGACCTTGCCCATGTGACCATGGTGATCACCCTGGAACCTTGCAACCACATGGGGCGGACCGGCCCCTGCACGGGCGCGATCCTTGACGCGGGAATCGACAGCGTTATTTTCGCCGTTCATGACGGCACGGAAGCCGCCAGCGGGGGAGGCGCGTTCCTCGCGGATCACGGGGTTTCGGTGCGTCACGGGCTGTTGGCCGAGCAGGCCGCCGATCTCAATGACCGGTGGTTCAACGCTCAGTTCCAGAACCGCCCGTTCGTGACGCTCAAGATCGCCCAGTCGCTGGACGGCAGGGTGGCTGCCCCGGACGGAACCAGCCAGTGGATCACGGGCCCGTCCGCCCGCGAGGCAGGCCACGAGATCCGCGCCCGAGTGGATGCCATATTGGTGGGCGGCGGCACGGCCCGCGTGGACAACCCCACGCTGACGGCCCGCGACGCTCAGGGCAACCCCCGAGACCACCAACCGCTGCGAGCGGTCATGTCTCGCACCCCTGTGGCCCACGACGCCCGGGTACGCCGCGGCGTCGTTGCGCGCGAGGACAGTGGCGAGACGTCCGACGGTCGCTTCGTCTGGCTCAACACCCACGATCCCGCCGAAGCCCTCGCCCGGTTGGGTGCGCTGGGCGTCGCCCACGTGCTCGTCGAGGGCGGTCCCACGGTCAGCGCCGCGTTCCTCGCCGCGAACCTCGTGGACGAGCTCTGGCTCTACCAAGCCCCCATGATTCTCGGCGATGGGAAAGCCGCACTGGCACCCCTGCCGACACAGACCCTCGCCGACGCCGCTCGCTGGCGTTCCGATCCCGTGGCCGGGCCGTCGGTCCGCACCTTGGGAAACGACGTCGCGTGGCATTTACGACCCGCCGCGGTCTCGGCCTCGAAGTAGTTCAGTACGAAGGAGCAGGACATGTTTACCGGAATTGTCGCGGCACAGGCCACGGTGGAGCGCATTGAGCGACTCGCCCAGGACGCCGCACGGCTGCACGTGGACGCTGGGCAGATCATCGCGGATCTGCCTCACGGTGGTTCTCTGGCGGTCAACGGTGTGTGCCTGACCGCCGTGCCCGCACCCGAGGCAGGCGCCGGACGTTTCACCGCCGACGTCATGGGCGAGACCCTTCGCCTGACCACTCTGGGAGAACTGTCCGAGGGCGAGAACGTCAACCTGGAACGCTGCACCGTTGCCGGCGAACGTTTGGACGGCCACGTGGTGCAAGGCCACGTGGATGGCGTGGGAACGGTGGTCTCCCGCACGGAGCACACCGGGTGGCACACGGTACGCATCCAGGTTCCCACCGAGCTCGCGAAGTACATCGCGGTCAAGGGATCCATCGCCGTGGACGGCGTGTCCCTGACGGTAACGGCCGTGAACCCTGCGACCGAGGACCCAGCGTGGTTCGAGGTGGGCCTGATCCCCGAAACCCTGCGTGCCACCACACTGGGACGCCGCACCGAAGGGTCCACCGTCAACATCGAGGTGGATGTGTTGGCCAAGTACGCCGAGCGACTGGCCTCGTATGCCGCACCGGCGGCGTCGGCACGGGTACGCCTGGATCCCGTACCCGCGGCCATTTCGGCCATCGCCGCGGGGCACGCCGTGGTGGTCGTGGACGACGAGGACCGCGAGAACGAGGGCGACTTGGTGTTCGCGGCCCAGCACGCCACGCAACAACTCATGGGTTTCACCATCCGCCACAGCTCGGGGGTCGTCTGCATCCCCATGCCTCACGAGCGAGCTGATGCTCTGGCACTTCCGGCCATGACCGTGCACAACGAGGACTCCAAGGGCACCGCCTACACGGTCACGTGTGATGCTCGGGTGGGCGTCAGCACCGGTATCAGTGCGGCGGATCGAGCCCTGACCTCGCGCTTGCTCGCCGACCCCGGAACCGGTCCGGCAGAGCTCACACGTCCCGGCCACATCCTGCCGCTGCGCGCGGTGGACGGTGGCGTGCGCGTGCGCCGAGGACACACCGAGGCCTCCGTGGAACTGGCACGCCTGGCCGGTTGTGAGCCGGTCGGCGCTATTGCGGAGATCGTGGATGACCAGGGTGAACTGTTGCGCGCCCCCGCGCTACGCGAGTTCGCGGACCGGCACGGGCTGTTCATGATCAGCATCGAGGACCTCGTGGACTACCTGGAGCAGCGCGCGGCGGGTGAGGCAGCGGCGTCGTCGCCGGTGGACGCTCCCACCGACACGCGGGACCTGTCCGCATGAGCACGGGACCCGAAACCCTGGACCACTCGGAAGCGGTGACCATCCCCACCGAGTACGGCACATTCTCCGTGATGGGTTGGTTGGTGCCTGAACCTAACGGCCGGGCCGCCGCCGAACACGTGTCGCTGAGTGCCGCGCCCACCAGCGCGGAAGAAGCGAGCAAGCCGACCCTGGTCCGATTGCACTCCGAATGCATCACCGGCGACGTGTTCGGCTCGTGGCGCTGCGACTGTGGGCCCCAACTGCACCTGGCGCTGGAGCGGATCGCTCAACACGGCGGGACCGCGCTGTACTTGCGCAATCACGAGGGCCGCGGTATCGGCCTGATCAACAAGCTGCGCGCCTACAAGTTGCAGGACCGCGGCGCGGACACGGTCGAGGCCAATACGATGCTCGGCCTGCCCGCCGAAGCCCGCGACTACACCGCGGCCGCCCGGATCCTCAAGGAAATGAGTCTGACGCGCATCCGCTTGCTCACCAACAACCCGGACAAGGTCAGGAAGCTGGAAGCTCTGGGGATCACCGTGGAATCCGTGGTGCCCCATGAAGTCCCGCCGCGTGAAGAAAACCTACGGTACTTACTGACCAAGCGCGACCGGATGCACCATCACCTGACCGAACTCGCGTCCATTGAACCCGGTGCCACCAAACACAGCACCGACACCACGAATCTCAACACCACGAACCCCAGCACAGGAGAAGAATCATGAGCGGACACGGAGCTCCCGTCACCAACGCCGGCGAACTCAACGGCGAAAACCTCACCGTGGCGGTTGTCGCGGCCAGTTGGCACGACCAGATCATGGACGGACTGCTGGACGGCACCCGTCGCGCGCTGACGGACGCGCGCGTGGGCAACGTGGTCGAGGTGCGCGTGCCCGGTAGCTTCGAATTGCCGGTGGCGGCGCGTCGACTGGCCGAGACCGCGGACGCCGTGGTGGCCCTCGGCGTGGTCATCCGCGGCGGAACGCCCCACTTCGACTACGTGTGCTCCGCCGCGACCACCGGTTTGACCGACGTCTCAGTGGTCACCGGCAAGCCCGTGGGTTTCGGCGTGCTCACATGTGACACCGAGGAACAGGGCCTGGACCGCGCCGGCCTGGAGGGCTCGAGCGAGGACAAGGGCTACGAAGCAGCGGAGGCTGCCGTGCGTACCGCCCTGACCCTGCGCGAACTCGGGGTCTGAGGCGGGCCCCGCGCCACGGTTCAACTGATAGGGCACGAAACCATTACCCTAAAGGGGTGAAGACCTTCGAAGCCCTGTTTGCCGAAATCACCCAAAAAGCCGCTGACCGTCCGGAGGGTTCCGGAACCGTCAAAGAATTGGATTCGGGAATCCATGGCATCGGGAAGAAGGTCGTCGAAGAGGCCGCTGAAGTCTGGATGGCCTGCGAATACGAAACCGACGACCAAGCCGCCGAAGAAATCTCGCAACTGCTCTACCACCTGCAGGTCATGATGGTGGCCAAGGGCCTGCGTCTCGAAGACGTCTACAAATACCTGTGATCCCGTGCCGGTCAGTTCCGGCCCTCCCCATTCCAGCCCTTTGGAAAGGAACCCCATGCTGCGAGTAGCCGTGCCCAACAAGGGCGCGCTGTCCGAAGCCGCCATCACCATGCTCACCGAGGCCGGTTACCGGCAGCGGCGCAACAGCCGCGAGCTGGTGTTGGTCGACAACGAGAACAACGTCGAGTTCTTCTACCTGCGCCCCCGGGACATCGCCATTTACGTGGGCGGTGGCACCCTGGACCTGGGGATCACCGGCCGCGACCTGCTGCTGGACTCCGGTGCCGAGGCCATGGAGGACCTGGGGCTGGATTTTGCTCGCTCGACCTTCCACCTGGCCGGGCCCACGGGACAATTCGCGTCCGTCAAGGAACTCGAGGGCAAGCGAGTGGCCACGAGCTACGAACTGCTGCTGAGCAAGTACCTGGAAAAGCACGGCGTCAACGCTGAGGTCGTCCGCCTGGACGGTGCCGTGGAGTCCTCGATCCGCCTGGGCGTGGCAGATGCCATTGCTGACGTGGTGGAAACCGGCAACACGCTGCGCGCGGCGGGCCTGGAAATTTTTGACGAGCCCATCATGCGCTCGGAGGCACTGTTGATCCGTCGTCAGGATCAGGGGGAGCCGGAGGGCCTCGAGGTGCTGCGCCGTCGACTGCGCGGTGTACTGGTCGCTCGCCAGTACGTGATGATGGACTACGACATTTCCGAGGATCTGTTGGAAGCCGCCACCAAGATCACCCCCGGGATGCAGAGCCCCACCATTTCCCCGCTGGACCGAGACGGGTCGGTGGCCGTGCGCGCCATGGTGCGCAAACGCGACACCAACAAGATCATGGACTCCCTCTACGAGGCCGGGGCCCGCGCGATCCTCGTCTCGCCCATTCAGGCAGCCCGGATCTGACGCGCGTACGCTACCCGTTTCAGCAAGTAGTTAGGACAGCACTATGGGTGTGGCCGTACGAGTGATCCCGTGCCTCGACGTGGACGCGGGGCGCGTGGTCAAGGGCGTGAACTTCGAGAACCTCCGCGACGCCGGCGACCCGGTGGAACTCGCCGCTCGGTACAACCTGGCCGGCGCGGATGAACTGACGTTCCTGGACGTCACCGCCTCATCGAGTGACCGCGCCACGATGTTCGACGTTGTCTCCCGCACCGCGGAGCAGGTGTTCATCCCGCTCACCGTGGGTGGTGGCGTGCGTACCCCGGAGGACGTCGACCGTCTCCTGCGCACCGGCGCGGACAAAGCCTCGATCAACACTGCGGCCATCGCCCGGCCCGAGGTCATCAACGAGATCACCAATCGATTTGGCAATCAGGTGCTCGTGCTCTCGTGCGATGCGAAACGCACGGGTAATACGCCGTCCGGCTTCGAGGTCACCACGCACGGTGGCCGACAGCTCACCGGCATCGACGCCCTGGACTGGTGTCAGGAGGCCGAGGAACGCGGAGTGGGGGAGATTCTCCTCAACTCCATGGACGCGGACGGCACCCGCGAGGGCTTCGATCTGGACATGATTCGCGCGGTGCGCGAACGCGTGTCCGTGCCGCTGATTGCCTCCGGAGGAGCGGGTTCCCCCGAGCACTTCCCGCCCGCGGTCGCAGCCGGGGCCGACGCCGTTCTGGCCGCCTCGGTCTTCCACTTCGGTCCCGTGGGTGCAATCGCCGAGGTCAAGGACGCCCTGCGATCAGCAGGGTACGAGGTGCGTTGATGCGCACGGAAGAGTTGAGCGTCGTGGACAACACGCCCCAAGAATTTTTCGACAGTCGTCTGGACCCGCAGGTCGCGAGCCGTCTCAAGCGGGACTCCACCGGGCTCGTGGCCGCCGTGGTCCAGCAGTACGACACCGGCGATGTGCTCATGCTCGGCTGGATGAACGACGAAGCCCTGCACCGGACTCTCACCGAGGGCCGGGTCACGTTCTGGTCCCGTTCGCGCCAGGAATATTGGCGCAAGGGTGATACCTCCGGCCATATTCAAAAGGTGCATTCCGTCAGCCTCGATTGCGATGGAGATGCCCTGCTCGTCAAGGTCGATCAAACCGGTGCCGCATGCCACACCGGCGCGCGTACATGCTTCGACGATCGTGACCTGAACGCTCACCAGGCGGTTTAAATGCAACAGCTCGGCACCATTACCCCCACCCTGCAGGAATTTCGCGAGTACGCCGCCACGCGCCGTGTGATTCCCGTGCGCACCACGGTGCTCGCGGATTCCATGACGCCCATCGGCCTGTACCGCTCACTCGTGGTGCGCGGTGGCAAGCCGGCTCCGGGTACGTTCCTGTTGGAGTCCGCGGCAGAGGGCGGCGTCTGGTCGCGGTACTCGTTCGTGGGCGCCCGTTCCTTCGCGACACTCACGGCCAAGGACGGCCAGGCGCACTGGCTGGGGGAGGCTCCGGCAGGTGCGCCGGTGGACGGCGATCCGATGGAGGCACTGCGCGCCACCATGGATCTGCTGCACACCGAGCCCTTCGAGGGCGTACCGCCGTTGACCTCCGGCATGGTCGGTTTCGTGGGCTGGGAAGCGGTGCGCCGTTGGGAGAAGCTGCCCAACCCGCCCGAGGATGACCTGAACATGCCCGAGCTGGCCATGAACCTGGTTGCGGACATGGCCGTGCACGACAGCACAGAGGGCACCGTGATGCTGGTGGCCAATGCCGTAAACGTCAACGGCACCGATGAGAACGTGGATGCCGCCTATCACGACGCCGTCTCTCGGCTGCGGGAGATGGTCAACCGCCTGGCTACCCCGCTCGAGCGTTCCACGGTCTCGGTCATGGACCCCAATGCCCAGGACATCACCGACATCGAGGGCGCGGCCCGACAGTCGTGGGATCGCAGCCTGTTCATCGACGCGATCAACCGTGGCAAGAAGGCCATCGTGGACGGGGACATCTTCCAGGTGGTCGTCTCACGGCGCTTCGAGGCCGAATGCCGCGCGGACGCGCTGGACGTCTACCGCACGCTGCGCCGGATCAACCCCAGCCCGTACATGTACTTGTATGCGTTCGAAGATGCGGACGGTCGGCCCTACTCCATCGTGGGTTCCTCTCCGGAGGCCCTGGTCACCGTGACCGGTCGGCAGGCCATGACGCACCCGATCGCGGGTTCGCGTCCCCGCGGGGCCACCGTGGACGAGGACGTCGCCCTGGGCCATGATCTGCTCGCGGACGAGAAGGAGCGTGCCGAGCACCTCATGCTCGTGGACCTCGCGCGCAACGATCTTTCCAAGGTAGCCGTGCCCGGTTCCGTGGACGTCAGCGAGTTCATGGAGATCGAGCGCTTCAGCCACATCATGCACCTGTGCTCCACAGTCGTAGCCAAGATGCGCGAGGGCGTTTCCGCCTACGACGTGCTCGCGGCGACCTTCCCCGCGGGCACGCTCTCCGGCGCGCCCAAGCCGCGTGCCCTGCAGCTGCTCGACGAGTACGAACCGCTGCGCAGGGCCGTGTACGGCGGCGTGGTCGGCTACATGGATTTCGCTGGGAACATGGACATGGCCATCGCCATCCGCACCGCGTTGCTCGTCAATGACACGGCCTACGTTCAGGCCGGCGGCGGTATTGTGGCTGATTCGGACCCGGAGACGGAAGCTCTCGAATCCTTGAACAAGGCGACCGCACCCCTGCGTGCCGCCCTGGTGGCCGAGTCCCTGCGCGATCTCTCGCGCTGACCTGCCCCCACTTTCAGCACTAGAAAGGACCACAGTGTTGCGTCGTACGGCACCCGCAGTTCTAGCCACCCTGGTGTGCGCGATCGGACTGTTCGCCGCCTCAGCCGCCACGTGGATCCATGCCACGGTCGAGACCACCCTGCAACCGATCACCGTTGATGTCGCGGGGTCCGACGCCGCTCCGGCCGTCACGGCCCTCGGTCTCGTCGCGGGCGCGGCCGCCGTGGCCTCGACCCTTGCGGGTCGAGTCTTGCGAACCATCGTGGGTGCGGTCGTCTCGCTGGCGGGAGTCGGTGCGATCTTCGCGGTGCTCTCCGTGACCGCGGACCCCGAGAACGCGTCTCGCGGCGCCGTCGGCACCCAGACCGGAGCCGTGGGCACGGGTGGCGAGTTCGTGCTCACCGTGTCTCCTTGGCTCGCCCTCGCTGCCGCGGTCGGTTTGATCCTGTGCGGGCTGTGGCTCGTGCTGGTAGCGCGCAACGCGCGGAAGAAATCAGGGCAGCGCTACGACCGTGAGGCACTGGCGGGTAACAAAGCGGCGTCGGCGGATGAAAAGACGGTGACCACCGAACACTCCGACGACATCGACGCCTGGGACGCCTTCACGCGTGGCGAGGACCCCACTCGCGGGCCGCGACAGCGCGAGTAACCTGAGTGTGGTGCTGAACCAGCAACGCCCGAGGTAATGGCACAATGGGAGCAAAAGAATTCTCGGGGCGCTCCGACGCGCGCCGATCACTGTATGAGCCGCACGGCTCAACCGGCACGGGAGAGTGGACACACATGTCGAACACCAACCAAGTCATCCTGGACCACACGGCCGCTGTCGGTCACGGCAATACCGTTGCCGCGTGGGCCTGCATCGCCATCATGGCCGTTGGCGTGATCGTGGGTTGCGTGGGCTTCACCATTGCCTCGACCCCCGTCACCGTAGTGGGCATCGGTTTGATCGTGGTGGGCCTCATCGTGGGTGCCGTCCTCAAGGTCATGGGCCACGGCAAGGGCAGCGAGAAGCACAACCACTGAGCAGCGTGATCTCAGGACCGGTGCGCGCCCATGTGCGTCACCGGTTCACCAGACCATGACCAGTTCCCAGCGCGGCGGAACTGGTCATCGTCATACGGGCGGGTTGTGACCTGACCGATGACGGAACAAATGTAAGTGAGGATTTGCATGAGTCAGCAACGCACCAACACGGTGCTCGACCAGATCATCGAGGGGGTGCGCGAGGATCTCGAAGCCCGCCGCGCCGTGGTGAGTCTGCAGCAGCTGCAGCGCACCGCCAAGGCTCAGGCTCCGGCGCTGGACGCGGAAAGTGCCTTGCGCGGTGAGGAGCCCGGTTCGGTCCAGGTGCTCTCCGAGGTCAAGCGGTCCAGCCCGTCCAAGGGTGCGTTGGCGGACATCGCGGACCCGGCTGCTTTGGCCGCGTCCTACGAACAGGGTGGTGCCTCCGCGATTTCGGTGCTGACCGAGAAGCGTCGATTCGGCGGTTCGCTCACCGATCTGGACGCCGTGCGCCAGGCCGTGAACGTCCCGGTGCTGCGCAAGGACTTCACGGTGGATGAGTACCAGATCTGGGAGGCCCGCGCGCACGGTGCGGACATGGTGCTGCTCATCGTGGCCGCCCTGGATGACGAGACCCTGCGTCGCTTCCTGGACCTGACCCACGAGCTCGGGATGCACGCGCTGGTCGAGACTCACACGCCCGAGGAGATCGAACGCGCCGTGGCCGTGGGCGCGCGGATCATCGGCGTGAACACCCGGAACCTCAAGACCCTCGAGGTGGATGTCCACACATTCGGTCGCCTTGCGGACCAGATTCCCACGGACGCGGTGATCATCGCCGAGTCCGGTGTCGCCGGCGAGGACCAGATCAAGCTCTATGCGGGTCACGGGGCCAACGCGGTGCTGACCGGTGAGGTCCTGGTCAAGTCCGACAATCCCGCACGCACCATTTCCCGGTTCCGCGACGTGGGTGCGGCCGCCCGCGCGGATTTCCTGGCGGGCAAGAAGCCCCCGGCCGCCCAGGCCGAGTTCGCAGCCCAGCAACTTGCCGCATCCGCCGACGGCGCTGCGTCGCCCGGTTCCGGCGAGGGTTCCCTCAAGAACGCCCCCGGCCCGTACTTCGGTGACTTCGGTGGCCGGTGGATGCCCGAATCTCTCGTGGCCGCGTTGGACGAGCTGACCGAGGTCTTCGACAAGGCACGGGTGGATGACGAGTTCCAGGACGAGTTCAAGCGGCTGTCCCGCGACTACTCCGGTCGCCCCTCCCTGCTGACCGAGGCCAAGCGCTTCGGTGAATCAATCGGCGCCCGCGTGTTCCTGAAGCGTGAGGACCTCAACCACACCGGTTCGCACAAGATCAACAACGTGCTCGGTCAGGCCCTGCTCGCCCAGCGCATGGGCAAGAACCGCCTGATCGCTGAGACCGGCGCAGGCCAGCACGGCGTGGCGACCGCGACCGCCGCGGCACTGTTCGGCATGGAATGTTGCATTTACATGGGCGAGGAGGACACTCGCCGCCAGGCCCTGAACGTGGCCCGCATGCGGCTGCTCGGTGCCGAGGTCGTGCCCGTCTCCCACGGCTCCGCCACGCTCAAGGACGCCATCAACGAAGCTCTGCGTGACTGGGTGGCCTCCGTGGACACCACGCACTACCTGTTGGGTACCGCTGCCGGTCCGCACCCGTTCCCCGCGATGGTGCGCTACTTCCACGAGCAGATCGGTGAAGAGGCGCGCGAACAGATCTTGGAGAAGGCCGGTCGCCTGCCTGACGCCGTGACGGCGTGTGTGGGTGGCGGGTCCAACGCCATCGGAATCTTCCACGGCTTCCTGGACGACGCCGAGGTCGAGCTCTACGGCAACGAGGCCGGTGGAGACGGCGTGGACACCGGTCGTCACGCGGCCACCATCACCCTGGGTCGTCCGGGTGTACTGCACGGTGCCAAGACGTTCCTGATGCAGGACACGGACGGCCAGACCATCGAATCGCACTCGATCTCTGCGGGACTGGACTATCCGGCCGTGGGTCCGGAGCACTCGCACCTGCACGCGATCGGCCGCGTGAAGTACGAGGCCATTACGGACACGCAGGCCATGGAGGCCTTCAAACTGCTGTCCCGCACGGAGGGCATCATTCCCGCGATCGAGTCCTCGCACGCCCTGGCCGGCGCCCGTGATCTTGCGGGCCGCTGGGTCAAGGACCTCGGCCCGGAGGCGGCCGCGGAAAAGATCATTGTGGTGTCCCTGTCCGGACGCGGCGACAAGGACGTGGCCACGGCCGCGGAATGGTTCGACATGCTCCCCGAGGACAGCCATGAGGAGCAGGTCGGTCAGAAAGGTGAACAACTGTGAGCGCCCCCGAATCCGTCCGTCCCGGAGTGGGCGGCTTGGCAGAACGCATCCTCCCCAAGGACCTCACCCGTAATCCCGACTCGAAGCTCGCCGCGCGGATCGCGCAGTGTAAGGCGGAAGGTCGTCCCGCGCTGGTCGGTTACCTCCCGGCCGGCTATCCGACCGTGGAAGAGTCCGTGGAAGCCGCGGTGGCCCTGGGCCAGAACGGCGCGGACATCATCGAGATCGGCATCCCGTATTCGGATCCCGTCATGGACGGCACCGTGATCCAGAACGCGACCACTCAGGCACTGGCCAACGGTGTGCGGGTTGCAGACGCGTTCACGGTCGTTCAGGCAGTCTCCGAGCGCACGGACGCCGTACCCGTGGTGATGACCTACTGGAACCCGGTGCTGCAGACCGGCGTGGACGAATTCTCCCGCCGTCTGCGCGAAGCCGGGGGAGCGGGCATGATCACCCCGGACCTCATTCCCGATGAGGCAGGCGACTGGTTTGAGGCTTCCCAGAAGTACGGTCTTGACCGGATCTTCCTGGTGGCCCCGTCCACCACGCGTGAGCGTATGGACATGACCGTCAAGGCGTCCTCCGGATTCGTCTACGCGGTCTCCATCATGGGCGTCACCGGGGCCCGTGACCAGGTGTCCTCGGCCGCCGAGGACGTCGTTGCGCGCGCCCGCGAAGCCGGAGCCGAGAACGTGTGCGTGGGACTGGGCGTGTCCAACCGCGGACATGTCGAGGAGATCGGCGCGTACGCGGACGGTGTGATCGTGGGAACCGCACTCGTGCGCGCCCTGGGCGAGGGCGGTCCCGAGGCCGTCGGCCGCTTGGCCGCTGAACTCTCCGGTCGCGGCTGATGCCTCCGGTGATTGCCGCAGCTATTCCCTCGCCGGATATCAGCAGCATCTCGCTGGGGCCGCTGACCATCCACTTCTACGCCCTGTGCATTCTGCTCGGCATGGCCGCGGCCGTGTGGCTCACCATGCGCCGCTGGAAGGCCCGGGACCAAGATCCCGACGTGCTGTGGGACATCGTGTTCTGGGCCGTGATCGCGGGCATCATCGGATCCCGCGCCTACCACGTGCTCATTACGGATCCCGTCGGCTACTTCGGTCCGGGAGCGAACCCCTTGGACGCGCTCAAGATCTGGGAGGGCGGCCTGGGCATCATGGGAGGCGTGCTCTTCGGGGCCGGTGCCGCATGGCTCGTGTCTCGGAAGAACGGTGTACCCCTGTGGTACTTCGCGGACTCCGTGGCACCCTCGTTGCTGTTGGCTCAGGGCATTGGCCGCTGGGGCAACTGGTTCAACCAGGAGTTGTTCGGCAAACCCACTGATGCGCCCTGGGGACTGCAGATCGACCCCACGTCCGCGAACTTCCCGGATGGTCTTCCCGCGGACACCCTGTTTCATCCGACCTTCCTCTACGAGAGCCTGTGGAACCTGGCGGGTGTGGTGATTCTCATCACACTCGGTAGGCGATTCCAGCTCACGCACGGCCGCGTGTTCGCCCTGTATCTGGTGTACTACGGCCTGGGGCGGCTCATGATCGAGCTGTTCCTGCGCATCGATCCCGCGCTGATGATCGCTGGTCAGAGGGTCCACGTGTGGACGTCATTGGCCCTGATCCTGTTCGGCATTGCATTATTTGCCGCAATAACTGTCAAAGTCCGCAGAAATCCAGAAATACCCGCGAACGGTGCCGCGCACTCGGCGCTCCGCTGAGCGGCGCGTACCACGTTGAACCCCCGGCCAACGCCGGGGGTTTTACGTTGGGTGTCGACGCTCACAATCGAATTTCGGATCGTGGTAAATTACCCGTGCGCCGCACCGGGGATTCGTCATCATGCGAGTCCCGCGTTCGGTGGTGATCCGTCGGTCTTTCCGAGCCCGACCCAGTGGTTCGCAGCGCCGCGGACACATTTGTCATCTGGATCAGATGATGTCCGTCCGCACTCCACCCCAGTTGCCCGGGCATCGTTGACACTTCAGACCTGCCCACCAACCCGGTGAGGAGCTCCCTATGAGCCACGTCAATCAAGTAGCCCCCGTGACCAACATCGTCACCGACGCGGTCAACCGCGACACGGGCCACCCTGACTCGCGTTCGGAGCTACCTCCCGCGGAATCCCCGTTCCGGGCGTTTTCCACACAGCCCGAGGACCACGGCCTGTACCGCGGCGAGGACGAGAAAGACGCATGCGGCCTGGCCGTGGTGGCCACCCTTGACGGCAACTCCACCCACGACATCGTGGAAGCCGCTCTCACCGCCCTGCGCAACCTCGAGCACCGCGGTGCCGTGGGCGGCGACGAGGGCACCGGCGACGGCGCCGGCATCCTCACGCAGATTCCCGACACATTCTTCCGGGACACCGTGAACTTCCAGCTGCCCCCGATGGGCGCCTACGCGGTCGGCACCGCGTTCATGCCCACCGGTGGCCAGCACCTCGAACCACTGCAGCGCGCACTTGAGGATCTCGCCGTCATGGAGGGTCTGCGCGTGCTTGGTTGGCGTGACGTCCCGGTCGTCGACGACGCCGTGGGCGCCTCCGCTCGCGCCGTCATGCCCACGTTCGTGCAGTTCTTCGTCGCGGACGAACGCCACAACGCACGGGGCGCGAGCCTGTTCGAACCCGGCGCGGCGGCGTCGTTCGATCCGACGCACTTGCAGCTGGAACTGGACCAGAAGGTGTTCCGCGTGCGTAAGCGCGCGCAGAACAAGTTCGGCGTGTACTTCCCGAGCTTCTCCTCACGCACGCTCGTGTACAAGGGCATGCTGACCACCGCTCAGTTGCAGCCCTTTTATCCTGATCTGTCCGACGAACGGTTCACGACCAAGCTCGCCGTGGTGCATTCGCGGTTCTCGACCAATACGTTCCCGTCGTGGCCGCTCGCTCAGCCCATGCGCACCCTGGCGCACAACGGCGAGATCAACACGGTCATGGGAAACCGCAACTGGATGCGCGCGCGCCAGTCCTCGATGTCCGGTGCCGTGCTGGGACGCAACCCCGAAGAGCTGTTCCCGATCTGCTCGGAAGGTGCCTCGGACTCCCAGTCCCTGGACGAGGTTGCGGAGCTGCTGCAGCTCGCCGGACGACCGGTCACCGAAACCATGCTGATGCTCATCCCGGAGGCGTGGGAGAACCACGAGAGCATGGACCCGGATCTGCGGGCGTTCTACCAGTATCACTCGACGCTCATGGAGCCGTGGGACGGCCCGGCGTGTGTGTCCTTCACGGATGGCAAGCGTGTGGGTTCCGTGTTGGATCGCAACGGTCTGCGCCCGGGGCGTTTCTGGGAGACCGAGGACGGTCTGGTGATCTTCGCGTCGGAGGTCGGTGTCATCGACATCGGTGACCGCAAGGTGGTGCGTAAGGGCCGCGTGTCCCCGGGCACCATGTTCCTGGTCGATACCGAAGAAGGCCGGATCGTCGAGAACCACGAGATCAAGGCCGAGTTGGCCGCCGCCAAGCCGTGGCGCGAGTGGGTCCAGGACTCGATTGTTCCGATCGGCGAGCTGCCCGAACGCGAGCACATGACCCACCCGGCGTCCTCCGTGCGGCTGCGTCAGAAGACCTTCGGCTACACCGAGGAAGAACTCAAGAAGATCATCGGTCCCATGGCCGTGGCCGGCGCGGAACCCATTTATGCGATGGGTACCGACACCCCCGTGGCCGTGCTGTCGGACCGCTCTCGGCTGCTCTACGACTACTTTGTGCAGTCCTTTGCACAGGTGACCAACCCTCCGCTGGACGCCATCCGCGAGGAATTGGTGACCTCGCTGACCGGAGCGGTGGGCCCCATGGCCAACCTGCTGGCCACACAACAGGCGAAGACACGCTTGATCAAGGTGGACTTCCCGGTGATCAACAATGATCAGTTGGACCAGATCCTTCACCTGGACGACGAGGACGGCGCCGCACTCACGCTGAAGGTGCGCGGCCTGTACCGCCCCGATGGCGGCGAAGAATCGCTTCGGACGCGCATCGCGGAGATCTGCGAAAAGGTCTCCACGGCTGTGAACCGCGGCGTGCAGTTCGTGATCATCTCCGATCGTGACTCCAATGGTGCCTGGGCACCCATCCCGTCCCTGCTGTTGACCTCTGCGGTGCACCACCACCTGCTGCGCTCAGCTACCCGCACCAAGGTCGCGCTGATCGTGGAATCCGGTGACGTTCGCGAGGTGCACCACCTGGCGCTGCTGCTGGGTTACGGCGCTTCCGCTGTGAACCCCTACCTGGCCATGGAATCGGCCGAGGAACTGGTGCGCCGCGGCGAGATCACCGGCGTGACCGAGGAAGAAGCCGTCTACAACCTGATCAAGGCGCTCGGCAAGGGCGTCCAGAAGATCATGTCCAAGATGGGTATCTCCACCGTGCAGTCCTACTGTGGCGCCCAGACCTTCGAGGCGCTGGGATTGTCGAGCGAGCTGATCAACGCGTACTTCTACGGAACGCGCACACAGATCCAGGGTGTCGGTCTGGATGTGATCGCGGAGGAAACCGCGTCCCGCCATCGCCTGGCCTACCCCGAGGACGGCGTCACCGAACCCCACCGTGACCTGGCCATCGGCGGCGAGTACGACTGGCGCCGCGAAGGACCGCGTCACCTGTTCGACCCGCACACGGTGTTCCGACTGCAGCACGCCACGCAGACGGGCCGCTACGACATCTTCAAGTCCTACACCGCACGCGTGGACGATCAGGCTCGGGAGATCGCCACCCTGCGCGGTCTCATGAGCTTCACCTCGGATCGGAAGCCCATCTCGATCGATGAGGTGGAGCCCGTGAGCGAGATCGTCAAGCGATTCTCGACCGGTGCCATGAGCTACGGCTCCATTTCCATGGAGGCTCACGAGACCCTCGCGATTGCCATGAACCGGTTGGGCGGCAAGTCCAATACGGGTGAGGGCGGCGAGGACCCGGAACGTCTGATGGACCCCGAACGTCGCTCGGCCGTCAAGCAGATTGCGTCCGGTCGCTTCGGTGTGACCAGCCTGTACCTGGCCACCGCGGACGACCTGCAGATCAAGATGGCCCAGGGTGCCAAGCCCGGTGAAGGCGGCCAGCTCATGGCGCAGAAGGTCTACCCCTGGGTGGCTCGTACGCGGCACTCGACACCGGGCGTCTCCCTAATCTCACCCCCGCCGCACCACGACATCTACTCGATCGAGGACCTCGCGCAGCTGATCTACGATCTCAAGCGCTCGAACCCCAAGTCGCGCGTGCACGTCAAGCTCGTGTCCGAACGCGGGATCGGCACGGTGGCGGCGGGCGTGACCAAGGCCAAGGCCGACGTCGTCCTGATTTCCGGTCACGACGGCGGCACCGGTGCGGCGCCGCTGAACTCGCTCAAGCACGCGGGTATGCCGTGGGAGTTGGGTCTGGCCGAGGCGCAGCAGACCCTGCGGCTGAACGGGTTGCGCGAACGCGTGGTCGTACAGGCGGACGGTCAGCTCAAGACCGGCCGTGACGTGGTGATTGCGGCACTTCTGGGTGCCGAGGAGTTCGGTTTCGCCACCGCGCCGCTCGTGGTCGAGGGCTGCATCATGATGCGCAAGTGCCACTTGGACACCTGCCCCGTAGGCGTTGCAACCCAGAATCCCGAACTGCGGAAGCGGTTCACGGGCAAGGCCGAGCACGTGGTGAACTTCTTCGAATTCATTGCCGAAGAAGTGCGTGAGTACCTGGCTCAGCTGGGCTTCCGCAGCATCGAGGAGGCCGTGGGGCACGCCGAGGTGTTGCGCACCCGCGACGCCATCGACCATTGGAAGGCCAAGGGCCTGGACCTGAGCCCCATCCTGGACTCGTTCCAGTCACCGGGTGTCAAGGACGGTCTGCGGAACACGCGCACGCAGGATCACGAGTTGGAGGATCATTTCGACAACAAGCTGATCCCGCTGGCATCGCCCGCGATCGAGAAGGGCGAGCCCGTGCGGGTCATGGAAAAGGTGATCAACACCGATCGCGCCGTGGGAACGATGCTCGGGTACACGGTGACGAAGGCCTTGGGCCTCGAAGAACTCGCTGACGACACCATCGACGTCACATTGACCGGTGAAGCGGGCCAGTCACTGGGCGCGTTCATTCCGCGCGGCATCACGCTGCGGCTGGAGGGCGACGCCAATGACTACACGGGTAAGGGCCTGTCCGGCGGGCGCATCGTGGTGCGACCACCCCGTGACGCGAGCTTCCCGACCCACGAGAACGTAATTGCCGGCAACGTGATCGGCTACGGTGCAACGAGTGGGGAAATGTTCTTCAGCGGCACCGTGGGCGAGCGGTTCCTGGTGCGTAACTCGGGTGCCACCGCAGTGGTCGAGGGCATCGGTGACCACGGCTGCGAATACATGACCGGCGGCGTCGCCCTGATCCTGGGGGAGACCGGCCGGAACTTCGGCGCGGGCATGTCCGGCGGCGTCGCGTACGTGCTGGACCTGGACGAATCGGATATCAACAAGCAAGCCCGGGAGACCGGTGAACTGCTCGTGGCCACCCTGGACGAACAGGATAGGGAACTGGTTCTGGGGCTGATCAAGCGCCACGGCGAGGAAACCGAATCGGACTGGGCGGCCACGCTGCTGCAGAACGCCGACGACACCATCGCGCGCATGACCAAGCTGCTACCGCGGGACTACTCCGCGGTGCTGTCGCTGCGTAATCAGGCCGAGGCCGCCGGGGACGACCCGGACGGCGACGGCACCTGGCTCAAGATTTTGGAGGTGACCACGCGTGGCTGATCCCCGTGGTTTTCTGAAAGTTCGACACCGCGAAGACCGTCCCAAGCGTCCGGTTCCCGTCCGCATCATGGACTGGAACGAGGTCCAGGAACGGCAGAATTCCCAGACCCTGCACGAGCAGGCCGGTCGCTGCATGGACTGCGGCGTACCGTTCTGCCACCAGGGTTGCCCGCTCGGGAACCTGATTCCCGAGTGGAATGACCTGGTCTGGCGCGGCCAGACGGATGAGGCCGTTGTGCGGATGCACGCGACCAATAATTTCCCGGAGTTCACAGGCCGCGTCTGCCCGGCTCCGTGCGAGTCCTCGTGCGTGCTGAGCATCAATCAACCGGCCGTGACCATCAAGCAGATCGAGTACGAGATCGGCGAAATGGCCTTCGACGAGGGCTACGTCAAGCCGTTCCTCCCCGCACGTCTGGTGGGTAAGACCGTGGCCGTGGTCGGATCGGGTCCGGCGGGTCTGGCGGCCGCACAGCAATTGACGCAGGCCGGGTTCACGGTGGCGGTGTACGAACGTGATGATCGCATTGGCGGTCTGCTGCGTTACGGCATCCCCGATTTCAAACTCGAGAAGTCCGTGGTGGATCGTCGCTTGGACGTCATGGCAGCCGAAGGAACCCGCTTCCGTACCGGCATCGAGATCGGTAAGGACATCACGTGGGACGTCCTGCGGCGCCGCTACGATGCCGTGATCGTGGCCACCGGTGCCACACGCCCCCGCGAATTGGGCATCCCCGGGCGCGATCTGCAGGGCATCCATCACGCCATGGACTACCTCGTGCGTTCCAACCGCTTGTCGGCGGGGGACGAGGTACCCGATCTGATCGACGCACGGGGTAAGAACGTGATCGTGCTCGGCGGTGGCGACACCGGATCAGACTGCATCGGCACCGCACACCGGCAGGGCGCGGCGTCGGTGACGTCACTGGCGATCGGTCGCAAGCCGCCGGTGGACCGCGCGGACGAAGAACCGTGGCCCATGATGCCCAAGGTCTTCGAGGTTTCCTCGTCCCACGAGGAAGGCGGTGAACGCACCTACTTGGCGTCCACGGTGGAGTTCGTGGGCGATGAGAACGGCCACGTCACGGGGCTCAAGGTTGCCGAAACCGAGTACCTGGACGACGGCCGCCGTGTTCCCAAGGAAGGGACCGAGAAGATCATTCCGGCCGACCTCGTGTTCCTGGCGCTGGGCTTCACCGGCAACGAGTCCGACGAGCTGACCTCGCAGCTGTCCGTGGAACTCGACCGCCGCACCAACGTGGCGCGCGACGAGCAGTACATGACCGCCGTCGACGGCGTATTCTCGTGCGGCGACGCCGGCCGCGGTCAGTCCTTGGTGGTCTGGGCGATTGCGGAGGGCCGCGCGTGCGCTGCCGAGGTGGAGCGTCACCTGACCGGACAAACGCGCCTGCCGCAGCCCGTGACGCCGTCGGAACGTGCTATTGATTTGAGCCTGTAGCTAAAGCCGGGCGAACCGCCGCCCTGGCCGTATCAATACATGGCCCCCGTTGCTAAGCTGGGGAGTGAATTCCGGCAAAGTGGCCGTGCTGGAGCAGCTTCGCGCTGTTTCATCGCGGCCATTTTGCTGTTTTCCCCCTGTAGTCTCCGACCGAAAGGGAATCACCCATGCGTCGAGCGAAGATCGTGGCCACCATTGGCCCGGCTATTTCCTCGTACGAGCACATCACCCAGGCCATTCAGGCCGGTATGAATGTGGCTCGCCTGAACATGAGCCACGGTGATCACAACGTTCACAACGCCTCTTACGAGAATCTGCGACGGGCCAGCCAAGAACTCGAAACCACGGTGGCCATCCTCGCCGATCTGCAGGGCCCCAAGATCCGTCTGGGCGCGTTCGCCAATGGTCCGCACAACCTCGAGGTGGGGGACACGTTCTCCATCACCACCGATGACGTTGAGGGCTCCCAGAAACTGGCCTCCACGACTCACAAGGGTCTGCCCGGTGACGTCAACGTGGGCGATCCGCTGTTGATCGACGACGGCAAGGTGGCGCTCAAAGCCACCAAGGTCACCGACAACACCGTGGAGACCGAGGTCATCGTGGGCGGGCCCGTGTCCAACCACAAGGGCATCAACCTCCCCGGCGTGGCCGTCAATGTCCCCGCGCTGAGCGAGAAGGACGAGGACGACCTGCGTTGGGCGCTGCAGCGCGGCGTGGACATCATCGCTCTGTCCTTCGTGCGCGACGCCAAGGACATCACCCGCGTGCACGAGATCATGAAGGAAGAAGGCCGGAAGATTCCGGTCATCGCCAAGATCGAGAAGCCGCAGGCCGTGGACAGCCTCCACGAGATCATCGACGCGTTCGACGGCATCATGGTCGCACGTGGTGACCTGGGTGTGGAGCTCCCGCTCGAGGCCGTGCCGATCGTGCAGAAGCGCGCCATCGAGTTGGCCCGCCGCTGGGCCAAGCCCGTGATCGTTGCGACTCAGGTGCTCGAGTCCATGATTGACAACCCGCGCCCCACTCGCGCCGAGGCCTCCGACTGCGCCAACGCCGTGCTCGACGGTGCGGACGCGGTCATGCTCTCCGGTGAGACCTCCGTGGGCAAGTACCCGGTCCAGACCATCGAGACGATGGCCAAGATCATCGAGGCCACCGAGACCCAGGGCATGGACCGCATGCCCCCGCTGGGCACCGAGCCCCGTACTCGCGGCGGCGCCGTGACCCGGGCGGCCGTGACGATGGCCCGTCAGTTGGACGTGAACTACATCTGTACGTTCACCCAGTCCGGTGATTCGGCTCGTCGCTTGTCCCGACTGCGCCCCAGCCGCCCGATCCTGGCGTTCACGCCCGTGCAGAACGTGATGGCCCTGCTGTCGCTGCTCTGGGGCGTGCATCCCATCATGGTCAAGCAGGTTCACCACACCGATGAGATGACCAAGCAGGTGGATCACTACATGCTCGAGAAGGGCCTGGCCGGTCCCGACGATTTGGTGATCATCTGCGCCGGCTCACCTCCTGGTGTGGCCGGTTCCACGAACCTGGTCAAGGTCCACCGCGTGGGAGATCTGGACGACGCCGGCGAGGCACCCGTGCGCGAAGAGCACGAGCGCGTCGGCCCCTGGCGTGAGAGCCTTCCCGGTTCCGCCGCCTGGCGCGAACCGTGATCGGTTAGTTCCGCTGCGTGAATGACCTCGGCGACCCGTGCACTCAGGTGCGCGGGTCGCCGTCGTTGTGTGGGCGGTGGGTTTCACGTCGGCTGGCCCTGGATTCTCGTGCCGGTGCCCTTCTCTCGGTTCCCTGCCTTCGGTGCCTTTCCCTCGGTGCCCTTCCCGCGGTGCCTCCGGGCCCCTGCGCGACATGTGGCGCGCCGTCAGAACCGTGCCGAACACCTGTTGCGCCGCTAGAACCCCTTCGGCGCCTCCAAGAGGGTTCTCACGAAACATCAGCCGTGATGGAGGGTTCCAATAGCGCCTGACGTGTGCACTAGAAATGCTCGTGATTCCGACAGCGGCGTGAGGGCACCTAGGTGGGAGTCCCTGGGCCTGCCCCGAACATTTGGGGCACGGGTTCGTGTCCTGGGCCTTCGCGCGGCATTCTTGGCAGAGGTTCGTAGCGTTGACGGGGTTTGAGTGGCGAACCTCGTCCCCAGATGTTGGCCGTGCGTTTCTCTGCCACAGATGCTCACGGCCGTGGGTTCTGGAAAAGTTCTCGGGTTCATCGCAGGCCCCAGATCCCGGCGTCTACTTTTTATCGCGCTACCGGCCGCCGACGACGCCGCCGCGCCCCGGTTCCATCCGCGGCGACACTAGGATTCCGCCGACGACGCCGCCGCCCCGGGATTCCACCACGGCCCGCTCACATTCTGGGCGCCTCTAGAACCCTTTGTTACGCCTGAAACGTCGTTAGAACCTTTTGGGGGAGCTGGAAGGGCTCCAGTGGCGCATGAGGTGTTGATGAGGGTCCTCCCGCCACCTGGAACGTGGGCAGCTCATGACTCCGAGTTCGCCTATGATCTCCCGTTGCTCCAGCCCCAGTACCGGCAAGGCCCGCTCACATTCTGGGCGCCTCTAGAACTCCTTGTTACGCCTGAAGCGCCGTTAGAACCTTTTGGGGGAGCTGGAAGGGCTCCAGTGGCGCATGAGGTGTTGATGAGGGTCCTCCCGCCACCTCAGTCGCAGGGGAGCAAGAATTAGCCTGTCCGCACCAACGAAAAACGGCCCCGTGTCAACGAGGCCGTTTCTCTACCGCTTTCACTAGGCGGTTTATGGTGCCCAAGGTGGGACTCGAACCCACACATGTTTCCATACTGCATTTTGAGTGCAGCGCGTCTGCCAATTCCGCCACTTGGGCAAGTGTCGTGCAGATTCACAAGCCATTGGCTGTGAGCAGCGGGTAACAGCTTACACGATGAGCGGTAGGCTGAAGACCAACGCACCGCGCACGGCTTCTCGTGTGGCGTGTCTCATGCGAGACCTGTCGTCATGACGTGGTTTGATGCGGTGTTCAGTTCGATTCCCCAGCTAACCAAGGAGTTCCCTCGTGACGGAATCGCCCGAAGCGTCCACTCCGGCTCCATCGAGTGCCCCCACCAAGACCGTTGTGGTCGCCGAGGATGAGGCGTTGATCCGCATGGACATCGTCGAGATGCTCCGCGAAGCCGGTTACAACGTGGTGGCCGAAGCCGAGAACGGTCAGCGCGCAGTGGACCTCGCTCGTGAGCACACACCAGACCTCGTCCTCATGGACGTGAAGATGCCCGTCATGGATGGCATCACCGCGGCGGAACACATCGCCGAGGAGCGGATCGCTCCCGTCGTGCTGCTCACGGCTTTCAGCCAGCGTGAACTCGTGGAGCGAGCCCGTGAAGCGGGGGCCATGGCGTATGTGGTCAAGCCATTCACCGTGGATGACGTGGTGCCGGCCATTGAGATCGCCATGTCCCGCTTCGAGGAGATCTCCGCGCTCGAGAACGAGGTCGCGGACATGAAGGAACAGTTCGCCACGCGCAAACTCGTGGAGCGTGCCAAGTCCCTGCTGCAGACCAAGATGGGCCTGTCCGAACCCGAGGCGTTCCGCTGGATTCAGAAGACCTCGATGGATCGCCGCTTGTCCATGCGTGAGGTCGCCGAGGCGATCATCAACCAGGTGGCCTGACCGCGCACTTCTCCGAGCGCTGAGGATGAGCGCCTAGGATGGACGCGTGAGTGAGACGAGCGACGCCCAGACCAACGCAAGCCAGGAAACCTCCGCCGATCCCGTGGTGGTGATCGGGGAGAAAACCGATTCCCCCCAAGAGATCACGCTGCCCGCGACGGTCAGCCGTCCGGAGCAGCGCCTCCTGCTGATCGACGGCCACTCGCTGGCTTTCCGCGCGTTCTTCGCGCTCTCACGTGCCGCCGAGTACGGGAACGGCCCTGCCTTTGTGACGTCCGAGGGCGTGCACACCGAGGGTGTCTACGGCTTTGTGAACACCATGGTCAAGCTGATCCGGGACTATCAGCCGACCCACCTCATCGTTTCGTTCGACCTCGAGGGCCCCACGCTGCGCTCCCAGGAGTACGGCGACTACAAGGGCGGCCGTGATGAGACTCCAGAGGAGTTCCACGGCCAGGTCCCCAACATCGAACGCATCCTCAAGGCGCTCGGGGTTCCGGTCGTTACGCTTGAGGGCTACGAGGCCGACGACGTTCTGGCCACCTTGGCCACGCGCGGCGCCGCTGAGGACTTCGAGGTCCTCGTCTTTTCCGGAGACCGTGACGCATTCCAGATGGTCAATGACCACGTGAACATCGTGTACCCGGGTCGCACCCCGTCCGATCTGCGGCGCATGGATGCCCAGGCGGTGTACGAGAAGTACAAGGTGGCACCCCAGAACTATCCCGACCTCGCCGCGCTCACGGGTGAGCAAGCGGACAATCTGCCCGGCGTTCCCGGCGTGGGACCGGGCTTCGCGGCCAAGTGGATCACCTCTTACGGCACCGTGGAGTCCGTGCTCGAACACGCGGACAAGATCACCGGCAAGAAGGGCGAGGCGCTGCGCGAGAACCTGGACCTGGTGCGCCGCAACCGTAAGCTCAACCGGCTGGAAACCGATCTCGATCTCGACATCGACTTCGAGCGGGCGGCACTTCCGACTCCGGACACCGACAAAGTGGACGAGGTTTTTGATGAACTCGAATTCGGTTCCGGCCTGCGCGGTCGACTTCTCGACGCCTTCGAGACCGGCGACGGCGGCCCCAGTTCCGATGCCCCCGTGGTGAGCACGGTCCGCCCCGTGACGTCGGCGGAGCAGTGGCAGGAGTGGCTCGACGAGAACAAAGACACCGAATCACCCGCCGTGGTGCGGCGCCTACTGCCGGATCCCAAGGCGGCGTCGGGCGGGGAAGTCACGGCCCTCGTCTTCACCGCGAACACTGCAGCCGTGGTCGACCTGGTCGCTGCGGACCAGGATCTGGCCAACGCCGTGGATCAGTGGCTCGAGGACGACCGGCAGCTCAAGATCGTGGACGGCCTCAAGGATCTGTTCCACGGTCTCGTGGACCGCGGCGTCACCCTGGACGGCGTGTACGACGACGTTCAGCTGTCCGGTTATCTCGTGCGCCCCGCGCTGCGCAGCTACGACCTGGAGGCGCAACTGGCCCAGCACCTGGAACTGGAGGTGCCCGAGGTCGGTGATGCGGCGGCGTCGTCGGCCAAGGGAAAAGCTGCCCAAACGGAACTGGACCTGGGCGAGGACAAGGGCCTGGACGCCATCCCGGACGACGTCCTGAACCGCGAGGCCAGCCTGGGCGCGGCATGCGCTCAGTTGAGTCACCACTTGCGTGCCCTGCTGGAGGCCGACGGACAACTGCCGCTGCTGCTCGATCTGGAAATGCCGCTCGCGGTGATCCTGGCGCGCATGGAGAACGTGGGTGTCGCGATCGACAAGCCGGGGATCGATCAGCTGTACAAGGACTTGCAGCAGCCCATCGACCAGAACAAGGAGATGGCGCAGGAGCAGATCGAAGACACGGTCAATCTGGGTTCACCGAAACAGTTGCAGACCGTGATGTTCGAGGAACTGGGGCTGCCCAAGACCAAGAAGACCAAGACCGGTTACACCACGGACGCCGCCGCAGTCGCGGATCTGCTGGGCCGGGTGGATCCGGAAACCCCGGGATCCCGTTTCCTGGTGGCGCTCATGAACTGGCGCGAGTACTCCAAGCTCAAGCAAATCGTGGAGGGCCTGCGCAAGGCGATCGCCGACGACGGCCGGATCCACACGACCTACATGCAGACGGTTGCGGCCACGGGACGCCTGTCTTCGACCGACCCCAACCTGCAGAACATTCCGGTGCGCACGGAACAAGGCCAGCGGATCCGCAACGTGTTCGTGGTCGGCTCGGACGAAGAAGGTCCTTTCGAGACCCTCATGACCGCGGACTATTCGCAGATCGAAATGCGCATCATGGCGCACCTGTCCGGGGATGAAGCGCTCATCGAGGCGTTCCGGGCGGGGGAGGACCTGCACCGTTTCGTGGGCTCGCGCGTGTTCAACGTGGCGCCCGAAGAGGTCACCGCCCAGATGCGCTCGAAGGTGAAGGCCATGAGCTACGGCCTGGTCTATGGGCTGAGCTCCTACGGCCTGTCGCAGCAGCTGAACATTCCGGTGGACGAAGCCCGGACCATGATGAGCGAATACTTTGAGCGATTCGGTGGCGTGCGGGACTTCCTGCGAGGGGTCGTGGACGAGGCTCGCGAGAAGGGTTACACGGAAACGATCGAGGGTCGACGCCGCTACCTCCCGGACCTCACGAGCGACAACCGATTGGCCCGCCAGTCCGCGGAGCGCGCGGCGCTGAACGCGCCCATCCAGGGATCCGCGGCGGACATCATCAAGAAAGCGATGATCGGGGTGGACCGCGCACTCGGTGAGCAGGACCTGCGATCGCGCGTCCTACTGCAGGTCCATGACGAACTGATCGTGGAAGTGGCCCCCGGCGAGGTCGAAGCTGTGGAGAAGATCCTGCGCGAAGAAATGGCCAACGCCGCCGAGCTGACGGTTCCGCTGGACGTCAACGTGGGCACGGGCCGCACGTGGCAACAGGCCGCGCACTAAGAATTATTCGACGACACCCAGGAGACACGCACGCATGACCACGCATCCGGCCAATGAGCCCCGGTCCGAGCAGTACAGCGCCAAGGGCAACTCCTACGAGGTGAAGTGCTTCGGCGCGGGACCCGGTGGAATCGACGAGAACGCGGAAGCGGTCGAATGGTTGCGCGCGGTCAGCCAGGGCTTCCACGGACCGGAACCCTCCAAGGAGTCGTTGGAAAAGGATCTCGCGTGGTTGCACGGTGAAGGCGTTCGACTGCGTGCCGTCTACAGCCAGGACCCGGTGCCGCCCGCGGCCCTGAGTGATGAACGGCCCGTGGCCACGTACTGCTCGTGGAATTCGAGTCTCACCCTGGGTGCCCAGACCCAGATTCCCGCGTGGTTGGTCTCCGAAGTCACGGTGCGTCCCACTCATGCGCGCCGCGGGATCCTGCGCCGCATGATGACCGCTGATCTCACCGAGGCCCACGAAGCGGGCTTCGCCATTGCCGCGCTGACGGCCTCCGAAGCAACCATTTACGGTCGGTTCGGATTCGGTGCAGGCACGTTCAACACGTCGGTTGCGGTGGCTGCCGAGTCCGGGCTCAAGCTCAAGGCGCCGTCCGTGGGACGCGTGGAAATGGCCGACAACAAGGCCGTGGCGCAGCTGGCACCTCAGATCTTCGAAGACTTCCATGAGCTCACCCCCGGATCGTTGAAGCGCACCAGCAAATGGTGGGATTACGTGAGCGGCCAGTTCGATTGGCACACAGGCAAGACCGACCCCGAAGTCCGCACCGCGGTCCACTATGACGAGAATGATCGAGCGGACGGCTACGTCAGCTACAAGTTCGTTCGCGGCAGCGGCTTCAAGGGAACGTTGGAGGTCGTTGATCTCGTTTCGCCGAGCGCGCAGGTTCGCATCGCCCTGTGGGAGTACCTGTGTGGTCTGGACCTGGTCACTGAGGTTCGACACCCCAACGCCCAGATGGAAGACCCGCTGATGTGGGGCATGGTCGATATGGCGGACTACGAGGTGCGCAAGCGCTACGAGCGTCTGTGGTTGCGCATTCTTGACCCGGTCGCTGCGCTGTCCGCGCGCCCTTATCGTTCGCACCGCAAGGTCACGGTCTCGCTCGTGGATTCACTAGGTTTCGCCGACGGCCTCTACACGATCGACACGACCGGCCAGCAGACGGTCGTCGAGCGCGTGGGGGACCGGCCCCGAACCGACGACGACGCCGCGGGCAAGTCCATGCCTCGCGTCGAGTTGCCGGACGGTGCAGATGTCGCCATGAACATCGATGCCCTGGGATCGCTCTACTTGGGAGCCGTCAAGGCCTCCACGCTGTACTACGCGGGGTTGATCAAGGTGCGTGACCTGGACGCGCTGGATGATTTGCAGTCGCTGATGTCCACGTCCGAGCACCCTTATTGCATCTCGCCCTTCTAAGGAGCTTGAACCGCCCGCCCTTGATGCCTAGACTGGTGCAGTGCGTATTCATTCGCGCGCCCAAAGCACGTTTCGTTCACTGCCCTACGCGCCTTACAAGGTGCGAGTGGTGAACACAGACCATTCAAACTAATCCATCGGAGTCCCTACTACATGACCACCACCACCCCGCAGGTTGCCGTCAACGACATCGGAAACGAAGAGGATTTCCTCGCCGCTGTCGACGCAACCATTAAGTACTTCAACGACGGCGACCTCGTGGAAGGCACCGTCGTCAAGGTCGACCGCGACGAGGTCCTCTTGGACATCGGCTACAAGACCGAAGGCGTAATCCCCTCTCGCGAGCTGTCCATCAAGCACGACATCAACCCTGACGATGTTGTTGCCGTGGGTGATGAGGTCGAGGCTCTGGTTCTCACCAAAGAGGACAAAGAAGGTCGCCTGATCCTGTCCAAGAAGCGCGCTCAGTACGAGCGCGCCTGGGGCGATATCGAGAAGGTCAAGGAAGACGACGGCGTCGTCACCGGTACCGTCATCGAGGTCGTCAAGGGTGGCCTCATCCTGGACATCGGCCTGCGTGGCTTCCTGCCCGCCTCCTTGGTCGAGATGCGTCGCGTCCGCGACCTGGCTCCCTACATCGGCCAGCAGCTCGAAGCCAAGATCATCGAGCTGGACAAGAACCGCAACAACGTGGTTCTGTCCCGCCGTGCATGGCTCGAGCAGACCCAGTCCGAGGTTCGCGCCAACTTCCTGCAGCAGCTGCAGAAGGGCCAGGTTCGCACCGGCACCGTGTCCTCCATCGTCAACTTCGGTGCCTTCGTGGACCTCGGTGGCGTCGACGGCCTGGTGCACGTGTCCGAGCTGTCCTGGAAGCACATCGACCACCCCTCCGAGGTCGTCGAGGTTGGCCAGGAAGTCACCGTCGAGGTTCTCGACGTGGACATGGACCGCGAGCGTGTTTCGCTGTCCCTCAAGGCAACCCAGGAAGATCCCTGGCAGTTGTTCGCACGCACCCACGCCCTGGGTCAGGTTGTGCCGGGCAAGGTCACCAAGCTGGTTCCCTTCGGTGCGTTCGTGCGCGTCGAAGACGGCATCGAGGGCCTGGTGCACATCTCCGAGCTGGCACAGCGTCACGTGGACATGGCCGAGCAGGTCGTCTCCGTGAACGAGGAACTGTTCGTCAAGGTCATCGACATCGACCTGGACCGTCGCCGCATCTCGCTGTCCCTGAAGCAGGCCAACGAGGGCGTGGATCCCGAGTCCACCGAGTTCGATCCCGCTCAGTACGGCATGGCTGCCGAGTACGACGATCAGGGCAACTACAAGTACCCCGAGGGCTTCGATCCCGAGACCAACGAGTGGATCGAAGGCTACGAGGAGCAGCGCGCAGCGTGGGAGCAGCAGTACGCCGACGCTCAGGCTCGATGGGAAGCTCACAAGGAGCAGGTGCAGAAGCACCTGACCGAGGATCAGGAAGCTGCAGTTTCCTCCTCGAACTCCAGCTCCAGCAGCAACAGCGGCCCCGCCGCTCCGACCAGCTACTCTTCCGAGGCTCCGGCCGAGGACGCGGGCACCCTGGCTTCTGACGAAGCACTGGCTGCTCTGCGCGAGAAGCTGACCGGCAACTGATTCACGGATGAGCTGAACCGCCCCGGTGGTTCGGACCTCTGAATCACAGAACCCCGCACGGATTCCGTGCGGGGTTCTGTCATGCCCGGGTAACGTTCGGGAGATTTACGGATCAGGATTCTTGCGGGTGCCCAGCATCCGGGGAGAGGGCCACCCTGGGGAGGGTGCTAGAGCAGAGGGACGTCGTACCAGTCGATATCGCCGAGTTCCGGTGTGTACTGACCGGAAGTCAGCGAGGTCACGGTGTCCAGGGCATTCTGGACGTCGATTTCACGATCAGGGACCGCGATGGTGAGGACGGCGGCGTGGGCTTCGTAACGGGTGGGCAGCACCGTGAACCCGGCCGTGCGCACATCGTCCTCGATGCGTCCGGCGTCCGAGTGGGCCAGCGGCACGGACAGCGAACGGGAGCGCATGCGGGTCTCCAGGGGCGCGGTCTCGAGGGCCTCGGCGACCGCGCCGGAATAGGCCCGGACCAGCCCGCCGGCGCCGAGTTTGACCCCACCGAACCAGCGCACCACTACGGCGCAGACATCCGAGAGATCGCCCTCGAGTCCCTCCTCACGCTGCGTGGGGGACTTGTAGGCGCTCAACGACTGCATCATGGGCATGCCCGCTGTACCAGACGGTTCGCCGTCGTCGGAGGTGCGGCCCGTCTCGCGAGATGGGCCGACGAGGAACGCCGAACAGTGGTGGCGGGCGTCGCGATGCTGGGCCTTGACCTCGGCAATGAAATCGAGTGCGGCAGCTTCCGAATCGACCCGTTTCAAGAGCGCCAGGAAGCGGGATTTCTTGATCTCGATCTCGTGAGCGTGCGCGGAATGCGCGCGCAGCACCGTGTAAGAGACGTTCGGATCAATGGGCATGGGCTTCAGTCTAGGGCGCGGTCAGAGGCGGATGCCGGACCAGCCGCACAAGGTTACTACTGAGAAGCTTTCTCGTGTGTCTTGTATCACGGCGTCTCGTGGAGGAATATGTCGTGCAAGAGCACTGGAGAAAGCGGTACCGACCATGAGTGAGACAATACGGCGTGCGGAATCCCAGGGTTCATCGGCACGCAACAGACAGATCGACCCCGAGGTCGACAAACACGTGAGGACACTGCTGACGCTGACCATCGTCTCCGGTGTCTTGTACCTCACGACTATCCTGACCAACATTGTCACCGGCCAGATCACCCATCGAGCGTTCGAGGACGCACCGTTCGGCGCACCACCCGAGAGCGCGTACTGGGTCGGGGCCGTGGTCGGTTTGATTCTGCTGGTCGGAATGTACCTGGCTGTGTACATTCCGCTGCGCAAGCGACTGCGCGAAGGCTGGTACGCGGGTGCGGTCTTCGCAACCGTCGGTCTCATCCATGCGGCCTTGTCCGCGGTAGTGGCACCGGGAAACCTGCTGCTCGGACTGCCCGGAATCATTTTGGTGATCGTGAACGGAATCTGGCTGTTCGTCGCATTCCGCCCGGGCGTGAGAGAAGGGCTCGGCTGAACTCGGACCGCTCCGTGACGGGGAACAACGGAACGTTACGAACAAGTAACGGTCTCCGTTGCCGGTGCGCCAATTGGGGGCTGCCAAAAAACTGGTCGGTACAGTTGTGGACCGTGATCTGCCGCCCGTGAGGGAACTCACGGGCGGCGCCGCCAATCCGGAAGTCATGGAACATGCTCAATCGCTTGCACGATCGACTAGGCCTGAGAACCACACCCCCCATCTTCTTCATCTCCGCCTGTGTGATTGTCCTCTTCACCGCCGCGATGGGACTGTTCCCGTCGCAGGTGCAGGGGTTCTTCGGCACCGTGTCCAGTGCCTTGAGATACCAGGTCGGCTGGTTCTTCACCTTCAGCGTGACGATCATGGTGATCTTCGCGATCGGCCTGGCCCTCAGCCGTTACGGGCGCTTGAAAATCGGCGACGACGATTCCGAACCCGAGTACTCGGGCATCGCCTGGTTCGGCATGCTGTTCGCGGCCGGCTTGGGCGCAGTCCTCATGTTCTGGGGTGTCGCGGAGCCCATGAACCATTACGCCAATCCGCCGATGTACGGGACTGAACCGTTCTCGGACCAGGCTGCCGTGGAAGCGTTGAACATTTCCAACTTCCACTTCGGGTTGCACATGTGGGGCATTTTCATTGTCCCCGGGTTGGCGTTCGGCTATTTCACGTACAAGCGGAAGCTACCCCCGCGGGTGTCCTCCGCTTTCCAACCCCTTCTGGGCGACGGTATCCACGGCCCGATCGGCAAGGCCATCGACATCATGGCGATCGTGGCCACGGTGTTCGGCCTGGGTGTGTCCGTGGGTCTGGGTGCCATGCAGATCAACAGCGGCATGAACTACGTGTACGGCATCCCCATGGCCGGGTGGATCCAGGCGGCCATCATCGCGGTGGTCACCGCGGTAGGTCTCATGTCCGTGCTGGCCGGTATGGACAAGGGCGTGAAGCGGCTGTCCTACCTCAACATCGTGGCGGCTGTGGCGCTCCTCGTCTTCATCTTGATGGCCGGCGCGAGCATGTCGCTGATGCGCGGAATGGTCGAGTCCGCCGGTAGCTACCTCAATGCACTGCCCACACTGGCGTTCTTCAACGACACGTTCGGCAATGGCGAATGGTCGGGTGACTGGACGGTCTTCTACTGGGCATGGACGGTGACCTGGGCGCCGTTCGTCGGCATGTTCGTGGCCAAGATCTCCCGCGGCCGCACGATTCGCCAGTTCGTGGTCGGCGTACTGGGCGTGCCGTCCGTGTTCGTGGTGATCTGGATGGCCATCTACGGCTTGAGCGCCTTCCAGATCGATCGCGCCGAAGGCACGGAACGCTCCATGACCGAAACGATCGTGGAAGAGGGCAACGTGGAAGCGGCCCTGTTCCAGTTGCTGCAGAACTTCCCCTTGTTCGAAGCCACTGCAGTCCTTGCACTGGTCGTCATCACCATCTTCTTCATCACCTCCATCGATTCGGGCGCCCTGGTCATGGATTCCATGGCATCGGGTTACGAGGACCAGGGTCCTAAGCGGCAGCGCGTCTTCTGGGCGCTGTCCGTCGGTGCCGTGTGTGCTGCCATCATCACGACCTCGGGTGAGGGCGGGCTTGCGGCACTGCAGGAAGTGATCATCGTGATCGGTGCACCCGTCATGCTGATGTCCCTGTTGCAAGCCATCATGTTGTTTCAAGCGATCCGTGAAGATGCGGGAACGGCAAAGCCCATTCGGACGCGCCAGTGGAAGCAGGTGTTGCCGGTAGAGGAGTACCACCGTCGGGCACAGGAAGGTTCCACCGCCGTGGACGATTTCGTCATGCGTCCCGAGTACGAGGTGGGAACGGAGCCGGAGCACAATACCCACCAGCCCCGGACGTGGCACTGGCAGCGCGAGAAGGAAGGTCAGCCGGTCCTGCAGATGGCACTCATCGGTGGGTTCTCGGCGGGCAAGACCACGGTCGCCCAGGCCTTCGCGGACCTTGGTGCCACGGTGGTCGACAACGACGAGATCTGGGCTCATGTCCTGCGACCGGGCACCGAAGCTCACGATGAGATCGTGCGGATGTTCGGTGACTCGGTCACCGCACCGGACGGTTCCATCGACATGGACGCCTTGATCGATCTGAAGTCGAACAACCAAGCGGCACGGACCCGAATCAACGAGCTCGTGCTGCCGCTGGTGCGGGAAGAGTCCCGCCACCGAGGCCGCCGCGCGGGCCCGGACACCGTGCTCGTCCAGGATGTCCGCGACCTGGTGGAATCCGGTCAATCGGAACGGTTCGACGTGGTTATTGCCGTCGAGGCTCCCGCCGACATCCGCGTGCAGCGCATGGTCCAGGAAACGGGCATGACTCGCGAAGAAGCCTGGGAGCGCGTCGACGATTCGAGCAGCGACGACGAGCGCCGCGAGATCGCGGACGAGGTCGTGGTTAACGACGGCGACAACGAGTACCTCCGCGCCCAGGTCCAGCGGATCTGGGATGAGTACGTGGTGCCGGCCGTTCCGGAAATCGTCGGGGAAAAGGATGCCGCACGTGAGTGATCGCAATATCAAGGCCGGGGATCGTTCCGTCATGACGGTGGGTCTGACCGGTGGAATAGCCTCCGGTAAGTCCACCGTCTCGCGGCGCCTCGGCGAGCTGGGTGCCGTGGTGATCGACGCGGATGCCATCGCCCGCAACCTCCAACAACCAGGGGAACGGGGTCACAGTGCCATTCGCGAACACTTTGGCGATGCGGTGATCGATCCGACCACGGGTGAGCTTCTCCGGCAAGAACTCGCCAACATCGTGTTCAACGATCAAGTTCAACTTGAAGCCCTCAACGGCATCATTCACCCTATGGTCCGCGAAGAAACGGCACGTTTAATCGAGGCCGCCGCGCCCGGGTCGGTGATCGTCTACGACATGCCGCTGCTCGTGGAGACCGGCCAGCACTCGGACATGGACCAGGTTCTGGTGGTCGAGGCGCCGGTCGAGGAGCGGGTGCGTCGAATGGTTACCGACCGGGGGATGGCCGACGACGACGCCCGGAGGCGGATCGCTGCGCAGGCCACGGACGAGCAACGGCGAGCCGCTGCAACCACCGTGTTCGACAATTCCGGCACGGTCCAGGACCTCGTCCGTCAGGTCGATGAATGGTGGCGGTTACAGGGCAGTTAGCGTGTCGGAGGTGGCGCGTATTCTGGGGGCATGTCCCTGGCTCAGAAAATCAATCGCGTCGTCGCCCCCTTCGAGGTGGTCTCCGAGTTCCAGCCCGCGGGCGATCAGCCCAAGGCCATTGCGGAACTGACCGAGCGTATCCAGGGTGGCGAAAAAGACGTCGTCTTGATGGGCGCCACGGGTACCGGTAAGTCGGCCACCGCTGCGTGGCTGATCGAGGCGGTCCAGCGACCCACACTGCTTCTCGTGCAGAACAAGACGCTGGCCGCACAGCTGGCCAACGAGTTGCGCGACCTGCTGCCCAATAACGCCGTCGAGTACTTCGTCTCGTACTACGACTACTACCAGCCCGAGGCGTACGTTCCGCAGACGGACACCTTCATCGAGAAGGACTCCTCCATCAACGAGGAGGTCGAGCGACTGCGGCACTCGGCCACCAATTCGCTCCTGACCCGCCGGGACACCGTGGTGGTGTCCACCGTGTCCTGTATCTACGGCCTGGGTACTCCGGAGGAGTACGTCAAGCAGATGGTCACCCTGGCCGTGGGGCAGGAGATGGACCGTGACGACCTGCTGCGTCAATTCGTGAACATGCAGTATGCCCGTAACGACGTCGATTTCCACCGTGGCACGTTCCGCGTGCGCGGTGACACCGTGGAAATCATCCCCATGTACGAAGAGCTGGCGATCCGGATCGAATTCTTCGGGGACGAGATCGAATCGATCTACACGCTGCATCCGTTGACGGGGGAAATCGTCAACGAAGAACAGGAAATGTACGTCTTCCCAGCGTCTCACTACGTGGCGGGTGCGGAACGGATGGCGCGAGCCGTGGAAACCATCCAGAACGAACTGCAGAACCGGCTCCAAGAACTGGAATCCCAGAACAAGCTCGTCGAGGCCCAGCGGTTGCGCATGCGCACCACCTACGACCTCGAAATGATGGAGCAGATGGGCTACTGCAACGGCATCGAGAACTACTCGCTGCACATTGACGGTCGTCCCCGCGGTTCCGCGCCCCACTGTCTCCTCGACTACTTCCCGGACGACTTCATGCTCATCATTGACGAGTCCCACGTGACGGTGCCGCAGATCGGTGGCATGTACGAGGGCGACATGTCCCGTAAACGCACCCTGGTGGAACACGGGTTCCGTTTGCCGTCTGCCATGGACAACCGGCCGCTGAAGTTCGACGAGTTCCTGGAACGCATCGGCCAGACCATGTACATGTCCGCCACCCCCGGCAAGTACGAGATGGCCAAGGTGGATTCCGTGGTCGAACAAATCATTCGTCCTACCGGGCTCGTGGACCCCCAGGTTGTGGTCAAGCCGACCAAGGGGCAGATCGATGACCTTCTGGAGCAGATCGAACTGCGCGTGGAACGCAACGAGCGTGTGCTGGTCACCACGCTCACCAAGCGCATGGCCGAAGATCTCACGGAGTACTTGATGGAACACGGGATCCGGGTTCAGTACTTGCACTCGGATGTGGACACGCTCAAGCGCGTGGAACTGCTGCGGGACCTGCGCATGGGCACCTTCGACGTTCTGGTGGGTATCAACCTGCTGCGTGAGGGTCTGGACCTGCCGGAGGTCTCGCTCGTGGCCATTCTCGACGCTGACAAGGAAGGCTTCCTGCGCTCCACCACGTCACTGATCCAGACGATCGGCCGTGCCGCACGTAACGTCTCCGGTGAAGTGCACATGTACGCGGACCGGATCACGGATTCCATGGAAACAGCCATTGAGGAAACCAATCGTCGGCGTGAGATTCAAGTGGCCTACAACAAGGAACACGGGATCGACCCGCAACCACTGCGTAAGCGCATTGCGGACATCACTGATCAATTGGCCCGCGAGGACGAGGACACACGCACGCTCCTGGCTCAGCGAGCGGCCGCCAACGATCACACCGCCCCCGTCAAGGGCGGCAAGAAGAAGAGCGCGTCCGAGTCTCAGCGCGAAGCCGCGTCCAAGGCCGAATCGAAGCTGTTGCGAGATGGCGTGCAGGCGGCTCCCGCGGAGGATCTCGTGGAGCTCATCGAGCAACTGAGCGAACAAATGCGTAACGCTGCCGCCGAGCTGCAGTTCGAACTTGCCGCCCGGCTGCGGGACGAATTGTCGGATCTCAAGAAGGAACTGCGCCGCATGAAAGATGCCGGTCACGCCTGACCTGTGCACCGTCTGTGTAAACTAGGTCGAACCATCAAACGTGGGGGAGTATCCCTAAGAGCTGTGAACGTCAGCACGAGCGGCAAAGTTGTCACTCCGGGCGCAGCAACCGATTACTCATGGTGCCAAGACCACTGTCACAGGTGAGTCGACCGAGCACCGATCGGTGGAGAGACCCACGGTAATCATCCGGATCTCGCAACGGAAAGTGCTGACACATGGAAATTACCGGTCTGCAATGGGGCATCACCCTTGCATTGATTTTGGGCCTGCTGGCCTACGACTTCTTCTTCCACGTGCGGAAACCGCACGAGCCCACCATCAAAGAGGCCGCGATTTGGTCGGCCGTGTACGTGGGTATTGCCCTGCTCTTCGGCCTGGTCATCCTATGGATGGACGGCCCGCAGCTCACGGCGGAGTACTACGGCGGTTACATCACCGAGAAGGCGCTCTCGGTCGACAACCTGTTCGTCTTCTTGATCATCATTGCGTCCTTCAAGGTGCCGCGTGCTGATCAGCAGAAGGTCTTGCTGTTCGGTATCGTGTTCGCACTGATCGCCCGTACGGTGTTCATCTTCATTGGTGCCGCCGCGATCAACGCCTTCTCGTGGGTGTTCTACCTGTTCGGTCTGATCCTGATTTACACCGCCGGCAAACTCATCAAGGGCGAAGTCACGGATTCGGAATCGGACGAGGCCGACAACTTCGTGGTCCGTTTGGCCAAGAAGCTCCTGCCGACCACCGACTACTACGACGGCGACAAGCTGTTCACCATTGAGAACGGCAAGAAGGTCATGACCCCCATGCTGTTGGTCATGGTGGCCATCGGCGGTACGGACATTCTTTTTGCGCTCGACTCCATCCCCGCGATCTTCGGCCTGACCCAGGAACCGTACATCGTGTTCACGGCCACGGCGTTCTCGCTCATGGGTCTGCGCCAGCTGTACTTCCTGATTGACGGTCTGCTGGATCGCCTGATCTACCTGTCGTGGGGTCTCTCGCTCATCCTGCTGTTCATTGGTATCAAGCTGATGCTGCACGCTCTGCACGAGAACACCTTGTCGTTCATCAACGATGGTCAGCATGTTCCGGTTGCCGAGATCGGCATTGGTACCTCCCTGACCGTGATCATCTCGATCCTCGTCATCACCGTCTTGGCATCCCTGTTCAGCCCCAAGGGCCGTGCCCTGCGGATCATCCAGAAGACCCAGGACCTCTCGGAGAAGTACCTGGCTCTGCCCAAGGATGCTCCCGCCGAGGAACGCAACCGCATCTCCACCAAGATCGCGGAACTCACCCAGCAGTTCCCCAAGATCTCGGAGAAGCACAAGGAAGAGCTCATCGACTCCCGTGCAAAGTTCCGCAAGATGGTGGATACCGTGCACGGCCAGCAGAGCGAGTTCGAATCCACGGGCGAGGTCAAGACCCCGTCCCCGGATCTCGACCAGGAGGATGTGGAATCCGCAGCCCCCACCGCCACGGTGCAGCCCACCGGTAAGGCCGCAGACGGCAACGGTCCTGAAGGCCACTCGTCCGGAGGCTCGAGCTCGGTCCGCTGATGGATCGAAGACGGTCTGAGTAGGCCGCCACATTAACGACGTCGCCCGCGCACCTCAGGTGCGCGGGCGACGTCGTTTTCATGGGTGGGTATTAGCGCCAGGCGGCGAACGGCCCGGGGTCCGTGGTGCACCACAGGGCCGTGGCAGCGAAGAGTGCGGCCCACAACAGCGAGGCCAGGGTGCCGATGATGAACTGCTCGCGTTGCCGTGCATTGGTGAATTCGCCGTAGCGGGCCAGGCCCTTGACGGCCACGACCACGCCGATGCCGGCCACGTGGCCGGTGAGAAGGGAGGCAATGGTGGCGGCGCGTTCCAGGAAACCGATCACCAAACCGCCGCGCAACGGTGGAGTCACCGGCTCAGGGGGCGGGTCCTGACCGTTCCACGGATCGGAACCGGGGGTGGGTCGCTCGTGGGACACGTCCGCCAAATTGAACACCCACCGCACCACGAGGTCTCCGGAGAGCGTTCCTGCTACCAGGAGCGCCGGGTAGGCCACTTCACGGGGAGCCGTACCGGCCACCGCGGTCCATACAAAAGTGGTCAGGACCAGAGTGGCCGGGAGAACCGCGTCCAGGAAAATTCGGGAGATTTTCACGGGGCCTCCGGCTGCTCGTTGGCCAATTCCAGGAACGTGAGAACCGTCGGGTGCACGGCCTGCTCCTGGCTCCACAGCGCGGAGGACAACCGGCGGGACACCGAGGACTGAGCAATGTCCAGCTCCTGGGCAATCTGTTGCTGGGTGAATCCCTGCTGGGCCAGAACGGTGGCCTGCTTGGCCGTCTCGGTTCGACGTTCCCGCACGGCACAGGCCAGGCTGAGGACGGCTTCCGCGTGGGTTGCCCAGTCGGAGCCGCGCACGGCGGGGTAGCCAGTGTCTTTGGAAGCGGTCACGGCTTCTCGGGCGGACACGAAGGCCTGACCGGTGGCCTCGTTGACGTTCTCCGGGAGCGGGGTGTCCACGTGTCCGATGCCCAGACCGACGTGCCATTCCTGCTCATCCGCCAGGGCCAGCACCACGTCCAGGACGCACTGCGGCTCGTCATAGAGTGCTTGCAGTTCGTCTCCGGCGCTGATCTGCCAGCCGAGGACTGCCCCCGGAAACGAGCTCCGGAAGCGGTCGCGGTGTTCGAGCATGGCCAGGGACTCGGGATCCTCGCGTGATCCCCTGCGGTCCACGGTCAGTGCGTACACGGTGCCTCCTCGCTGTCCGTCCGCTTGGCGTTATGCTACATGCGGTTCCCACTGCATAGAACTCACTTATGCGTTGATAACTGCATATGCTGGGGTGAGTTTCAGCCACGACCCGTTTCGGCGATATTGCCCACGTTGTCGACCAGTACCGCGGGGAAACCTTCCTCGTCCGAGGCGGCCAGATCGATGCGGGCGTTGATCCCCCAGTCATGGTTGCCGTCGGGATCGTCGAAGACCTGGGCCACGGTCCAGTACCCGCTGAGTCCCTCGGGCTTCTCATTGATTCGAATCAGCGCCGGGCCGCGGGACTGGACGTCCGTGTAGATGTCGTCGTATTCGCCGAAATAGGCGTCCATGGCGTCCGCCCAGCGATCGCGATCCCAGCCCGTGCCTTCGTCCAGGGCACCGAGGACCTTCTCCTTTTCCTGGGCAAAAAGTTCCACGCGCTGGAACAGCGCATTGCGGACCATGACCCGGAAGGCCCGAGGGTTTCTGGTGACACCCTCAGGCTGTTCCTCCACAAGCTCCTCGAGGGAATCCGCGCTGGTTCCCATGGGGGATTCCTCGCCTGCAGCGAGCTTCTCCCACTCATCGAGCAGGGAGTTGTCCGTCTGCCGGATGCTTTCACCGAGCCACTCGATCAGATCGGTCAGCGTTTCAGTCGTGGCATCCATGGGGACGGTCTGTCGCAGCGCCTTGTAGGCGTCCGAGAGATAGCGCAGCAGGATGCCTTCGGAGCGGGCCAGCCCGTAGAACTGGACGTAGTCACCGAAGGTCATGGCGCGTTCGTACATGTCCCGCACCACGGACTTGGGGGACAGCTCGAACTGGGACACCCACGGCGCCGAACTCGAATAGGTTTCGAAGGCCTGCTCCAGGAGTTCCCGCAAGGGTTGGGGATACGTGATCTCGTCCAACTCACGCATCCGCTCGATGTACTCCACGCCGTCTGCCTTCATGACGGCCAGCGCTTCGCCCTTGACCTTCTTCTCCTGCAGGTTCAGCACTTGACGCGGCTTCTCGAGAGTCGCTTCAATCACGGAGACGACGTCGAGCGCGTACGTTTCCGACTCGGGGTCCAGGATGGTGAGCGCGGCCAGTGCGAACGGGGACAGCGGTTGGTTCAGGGCAAAGTTGTCCTGCAATTCCACCGTGACCTTGTAGCGGCGCCCGGTCTCGTCCGGTTCGGGCAGCCGCACGACCACTTCCGCGCGGATGAGCTCCCGAAGGATCGCGAGTGCCTGCTTCAGCAGTTCACGCTTGCGCGCATGCACTTCATCAATGTTGCTGAGCAGGTGGTAGCCGGCGGCCACGTTGTTGCCGGGTCGCTGCAATAGGTTCAACACCATGGAGTGAGTGACCGTGAAGGAGGACGTCAACTGCTCGGGTTGGGCCGCGACCAAGCCGTCGAAGGTTTTATTGCTCCAGGAGACGAAACCCTGCGGCGGCTTCTTCTTGGTGACCTGCCGCAGCTTTTTCTGATCGTCGCCGTGTTTGGCCCGTGCCTTGGCCATAGCGCGTTCGTTCTCGATGACGTGTTCGGGGGCCTGCACCACCACGGTGCCCGCGGTGTCATATCCGGCTCGACCGGCGCGGCCGGCGATCTGGTGGAACTCACGAGCGCTCAAGCGGCGGGTCCGTTGGCCGTCGAACTTGGACAGCGCGGTGATCAGTACCGTGCGGATGGGTACGTTGATGCCCACGCCCAAGGTGTCGGTACCGCAGATGACCTTGAGCAGCCCGGTCTGTGCAAGTTGTTCGACCAGGCGACGGTATTTGGGCAGCATGCCCGCGTGGTGCACACCAATGCCGTGTCGAACCAGACGATTCAGCGTCTTACCGAATCCCGCCGAGAACCGGAATCCTGCGATCAGGTCCGCTACGCGCTGCTTCTCGTCCTTGGTCAGCACGTCCACCGACATGAGGCTCTGTGCCTGTTCCGCGGCCTGTAGCTGGGAGAAATGCACCACGTACACGGGAGCTTGGTGCGTGCTCAACAGTTCTTCGAGTTCCTCGTGAATGGGGCGCTCGGAGTAGTAGTAGTGCAGGGGAATGGGGCGGTCCGCGGAGGTGACCAGCTTGGTGGCGCGGCCGGTGACCTCCGTGAGCCTGTCCTCGATACGAGTCACGTCACCGAGCGTGGCGCTCATGAGCACGAACTGGGCCTGGGGGAGTTCGATGAGGGGTGCCTGCCACGCCCACCCGCGCTGCGGGTCCGAATAGAAGTGGAATTCGTCCATGATGACCACCCCGAGGTCCGCGTCCGCTCCCTCTCGTAGTGCCACGTTGGCGAGGATCTCGGCCGTGCAGCACACGATGGGAGCGTCCTGGTTGACGGAGGAGTCACCGGTGACCATGCCGACATTCTCGGCGCCGAAGATTTCGCACAGGTCGAAGAACTTCTCAGACACGAGCGCCTTGATGGGCGCGGTGTAGTAGGAGCGCTGGCCGCGAGCCAGGCCGGCGTAATGCGCCGCTACCGCCACGGTGGACTTACCGGAACCGGTGGGAGTGGCCAGAATGACGTTCGAACCACCGGCAACCTCCAGGACGGCCTCGTCCTGGGCTGGATACAGCCCCATGTCCCGGGACGAGATCCACCCGAGGAACCCCTCGTAGATCTCGTCGTCGCTGAGCGGGTTCGAGGCGAAGTCCCCGCGCAGGTAGTGGTGACCGGGGGAAGAGAGTTCGGGGGCAAGAGCGTCCAGGAGTTTCATCACCGCAAGCCTATCGACACTTGCCGACAGGCATAGACCGCGGCGTCAGGAACGGACGCGAGCGGCGTCGTTGTCCTCGGCAAGAGCGGAGCGCGCTGCGGCGCGAGCGTCGGCCCGGCGGCAGAGCAGCGCGAAGACCGCGCCGGACAAGTTGTGCCACACCGAGAACACGGCTCCCGGCAGTGCGGCGAGCGGGGACATGTACTGCGCGGCCAGGCCGGCCGCGAGACCCGAGTTCTGCATGCCGACCTCCACCGCGGTGGCACGCCGCACGGGAACGGGTTGACCCGTGACGCGTCCGATCAGATAACCGAGCGTGTAGCCGAGCACATTGTGAATCGCCACGGCGAGTAGGACAAGCAGACCGGCCTGGACGATGCGATCGGCGGAACCGGAGACCACGATGGCCACAATCGTCGCGATCCCGAGAACCGAGAGCCAGGGCAGCACGGGGAGAAGTCGCTCGACCAGCCGTGCCAGAACCAGGCGCACCACGATGCCCGCGATCACGGGAATCAGGACGATCATGACGATGGACATTGCCATGGACGCGCCGTCCAAGGGCATGTACTGCCCGGCGAGCCACAGGGTGAGCAGGGGAGTGAGCAAAGGTGCGAGCAATGTGGAAATGGACGTCATGGTGACCGACACGGCCACGTCACCGCGCGCCAGGAACGTCACCACGTTGGACGCCGTGCCGCCAGGGGCGCAACCGACCAGGATCACGCCCGCCGCAATTTCGGGCGGCAACTGCAGGAGCCAGGACACGAGGAGTGCGAGCAACGGCATCACGATGTACTGGGCTGCGACGCCCACCGCGATGGGCACGGGGCGCTTGGCGACCAGGGCGAAGTCGACGGGACGCAAAGTGAGGCCCATGCCGAACATGACCAGACCCAGCAGGGTATTGGTCCAGCCGGAGGCCTGCTGAATCGTCGGAGCGAAGAAGTATCCCGCGGCGCCACCGGCAAGAACCAGGATGGGGAAGACCAGAACCGCCACGTAGGCGGCTCGGTCTGCGGTAGCGGCCGCAGGACCGGACTGTTGCGCGGGTGAAGTCACCAACCGCGCTGCTTCCATTCTTCGAGCTGCGGGCGTTCGGCACCGATGGTGGTGGGCTTACCGTGACCCGGGTGAACAACGGTGGCGTCGTCGAACTGGTCGAAGATGCGCTCGGTGACGTCCTGGTAGAGCTGCTGGAAATCCTCGGGGGAGTTGGTCTTGCCCAGGCCACCCGGGAACAGGGAGTCGCCGGAGAAGATGTGGTCCGGACCCTGCGGGTCGCGGTAGACGAGTGCAATGGAACCGGGAGTGTGGCCGCGCAGTTCGATGACTTCGAGCTCGAAACCGTCCAATTCGGCGGTGTCACCGTTGCTGAACGTGAGGTCCATGGGAACATCGATGTCGTCCTCGTCCGCCGCACCGCACGCCGTCATCGCCTCGGAGTGGGTGGCCACGCTACCCAGGGCGCGGACGTGGTCCCAGTGGGAATGCGTGGTGATGATGAGCTGAAGGTTGGCCCAATCAGTGCAGTCGGTGGAACCGGCGGCCACCATGCCGGCGATGGCACGGGCGTCGTCGGCGGCGTCGATGAGCACCTGAGTGCCGTGTTCCTTGGATGTCAGGAGGTACACGTTGTTGTCCATCTCGCTCACCGAAATGCGGCGGATGGTGATCTCAGAAAGCTCGGTTACCTCGGTCTGGGTGGCGATCATGCCACGAGTGTAGGCCCACTACGGCGAGAGGGGCCAATATGGGCCCAGCATTTCACCCGTGGTGTCCATCGCACCGTGATGGAACCCACCCTCGTATTAGTTAGACAGCCTACAGATGGGGGGCATATAGTTGCATGTTGCAAGCAACTGTTTGAGGATTCTGAACCGGTGTGTCGACCCGGCCCCACGGTTGACGGCACATTCCTTTAAGACAAACACAGCCCACACCGGGGGGAGTCCATGAGCGTTTCTCAAGAGACCGCAGCCGCGCTGGTGCAGGAGCTCTTCGAGTTGCAACGCGTGATGCGACGCGTCCTGAAGGAGTCCACCGCAGAGCGTGACCTGTCAGTCGTGCAAATGAGTCTGTTGAGCCATTTGGCCTCCGTGCCCGCACGCCGGGCCAAGGACATCGGCGCAGATTCCGGGTTGGGAGCATCGGTCATGAGCCGTCAGCTCAGTCATCTCGAGAAGCTCGGATTCATTGAGCGAGCACCCGACCCGGAGGACGGCCGCGCCCAACTCGTGAAGATCACGGAGCAGGGCCGGAGAGCCGTGGCGGATCACCTGGAAGCGGACACGCAGCGCCTGATCGAGCGGCTCGGTGTCTTGAGCGAGGACGACGCCGCGCAGACCCGCGAGGGCCTCAACCGGTTGACCGACATTTTCTTGACCTCTCTCGGCTTGGAACGCATGACCACGTGCCTTCCGCAGGTCGACCCCGAGAGCGCGCACGGCGCACGTATTCCGCACGCCCCGCAAGGACCTGCGACACACACCACTACTACTGAGACGACGCATCGTCTGGAGGACAACGTTCTATGACAGCAGCCGACACCTCGTCTGCGGGCGGCAAGGATCAAGCCACGAACCACGGCACGAATCGAGCCAACAACCAAGGCCGGGGCCGCAACGACCAGAAGACCCGGGACGAAGAACACCGCAATGTCCTGCGGGCCCTGACCGGCATTCTGGCTGCCTTCTTCATGGCCATGGTCACGCTGACCATCATCGGTACCGCTCTGCCCGTCATCATGGCGGACCTGGGCGGCGATCAGACGGCCCTGTCCTGGACCGTGACGGGCACCCTGTTGGCCAACGCCATCTTCACCCCGATCTTCGGCAAGCTCGCGGACCTCTTCGACAAGAAGAAGCTGCTGTTGCTCGCCATCCTGATCTTCGTGATCGGCTCTGGTGCGGCGGGTCTGTCCACGTCCATCAGCATGTTGGTCATGGCCCGCGTGATTCAGGGCATCGGCATGGGCGGCCTGATGGCTTTGGCCCAAACGATCCTGGGCACCATCATCCCGCCGCGCGAGCGCGGCCGGTATGCCGGGTACATGGGCGCGGTCATGGCCGTGGCCACCTCGCTCGGCCCGCTGCTGGGCGGCCTGATCGTGGACCTGTTCGGTTGGCGCTGGTGCTTCCTGATTCCCGTGCCACTGTCCATCCTGGCCGCGGGTCTCATCATCAAGACCCTGCACATCCCGCCGCGTGAGCAGGAGCGTAAGCCGATCATCGACCTGGGCGGTATGACGTTGCTGGCCATCGGTACGGCATCGCTCGTGCTGTGGGTGTCGTTCGCCGGCAAGCTCTTCGACTGGGCGTCATGGCAGTCCATGGGATTGGTCGCCCTCACCATCGTGGCGGCCGTGCTGTTCGTGATCGTGGAACGCCGCGTGACCGAGCCCGTGATGCCGTTGAGCGTCATGACCGAACGCACCACCGTGCTCGCCACGATCGCCGCCATTGCGACCGGCGCCGCAATGTTCGCCTCTACCACCTACCTGGGCCAATACTTCCAGCTCGGCCAGGGCTTCACGCCCACCGAATCGGGGCTGCTCATGCTGCCGCAGGTAATCGGCTCGTTCGTCGGATCCATGGTGGCCGGCCAACTGATCACCAAGTTCGGCAAGTGGAAGCGGATTTTGATCGTGGGCACCGTGATCCTGGGCGCCGGTTTGTTCTCCGCGGCCACACTGACGCACACCACGCCGGTCTGGCTCGTAGGTATCTTCATCTGCCTGGTGGGTCTGGGCGTGGGAACGCTCAACCAGAACCTCATCCTGGCGGTCCAGAACACCGTGGGTCTCAAGGACATGGGCGCGGCCTCGTCAGGCGTCGCGTTCTTCCGGACGGTTGGCGGCGCGCTGGCGGTCTCGCTGTTCGGTGCCGTGCTCACGCGTCACCTGACCAGTTCCATGGAGACGTTCGCGCGGGAACACAACGTGGACGCTTCGCAGATGGGCGACGCCGCTTCCATCGACCTGTCCGGCTTGCCGCCGGCCGTCGAGGAGGCCCTGCGCTCGGCCTACGGAACCGGCACCGGCCTGCTGTTCCTGATCGCCGCGATCGCCTCGGTGGTCACGCTCATCTGCGTGCTGCTCATGAAGGAGATTCCGCTGCGCACCACCGTGGACGTCGTGGAGGTCGATCCGGAGACGGGTGAGCTCTCCGTGGTCTCCAAGAAGGTGGATCCCGTAGAGGCCGCCGGCTTGCGCATGCACACCGCGCAGACGGGTTCGCTCCCGGTGATCGACCCGCAAGCGTCCGGCTTGCGCCGCTCCGCCGCAGAGGAGGACGACGACGCCGCACGCTCGAGTTCCAGCGCGGCGTCGGCCAGGTCCGACTCGAGCCGCGGCCCGCGAAACTGAGACAATAGAAGTTCGTCGATCGTTGCGCTGAGCGAGGATTCACCCTCGCTCAGCGTTGCATGTCTGAGGTGAGTAATAGAGTGACTGCCGTGTCCGAGCAAACCCGCGAAGCCCCCGTGAAAAAGCACTCGTCTACCGGTCTTGCCCAGCAGGTCGCGTCCGATCACGCGCCCAAGCTGAGAGCCTCCGGAGCGTCCGACCTGACCGAAATCGTGGTCCAGGGCGCCCGTGAGCACAATCTCAAGAACGTGGACCTGACCATTCCACGCGACTCCATGGTCGTGTTCACCGGTCTGTCCGGTTCGGGAAAGTCCTCGCTCGCGTTCGACACCATTTTCGCCGAGGGACAGCGCCGCTACGTCGAGTCGCTGTCCTCCTACGCCCGGATGTTCCTGGGACGCGTGGACAAACCAGACGTCGACTTCATCGAGGGGCTGTCCCCGGCGGTGTCCATCGACCAGAAGTCCACGTCCCGCAACCCGCGCTCCACGGTGGGCACCATCACCGAGATCTACGACTACATGCGTTTGTTGTGGGCGCGCATCGGTCACCCGCACTGCCCCGTGTGTGGCGAGCCCATCACCAAGCAGACCCCGCAGCAAATCGTGGATCAGTTGCTCGAGCTGCCCGAACGCACCCGTTTCATGGTGCTCGCACCCGTCGTCAAGGGGCGCAAGGGCGAATTCGTTGATCTGTTCCAGCAGTTGAGCACCCAGGGTTTCTCGCGAGCGATCGTGGACGGGGAAACCGTCCAGTTGGATGATCCTCCCAAGCTCAAGAAGCAGTACAAGCACACCATCGACGTGGTCGTGGACCGGCTCACGGTCAAGGCTGAAGCCCGGCAGCGACTCACCGATTCGGTGGAAACCGCGCTGAATCTGGCGGAGGGCCGCGTGGTGATCGAACTCGTTCCGCGCGAGGGCGAGGAAACCGCGTGGGCCGGCAACAGCCGGATGTTCTCCGAACACCTGGCGTGCCCCAACGAGCACACGCTCCAGACCGACGAGATCGAACCGCGGTCCTTCTCCTTCAACGCGCCGTTCGGTGCCTGCCCCGAGTGTGACGGCATTGGTTCGCGTCTGGAAGTGGACGAGGACCTGGTCATTCCGGATCCGGACCTGTCCATCATCGAGGGTGCGGTGGCCCCGTGGTCCCTGGGTAAAGCCACGAGTGACTACTGGAACCGGTTGCTCGCGGGCCTGGCCGAAGAGGTCGGATTCGACCTGCTGACCCCGTGGAAGGACTTGTCGACCAAGGCAAAGAAGGCCGTGCTCAACGGCAAGGACTACAAGGTCACGGTGTCCTACAAGAACCGTTGGGGTCGCGAACGCCGTTACTCCCAGGGTTTCGAGGGCGTATTCGGTTACATCAAGCGCAAGCACGAGGAAACCGAATCGGATCACGCCAAGGACCGCTACGAGCAGTACATGCGGCAGGTCGCGTGCCCCGCGTGCGACGGTGCCCGGCTGAACCCCACCATCCTGGGCGTGACCGTGGGCGGTCTCAACATCGCCCAGGCCACCCGCCTGCCCATGCGTGATTCCCTGGCGTTCTTCCAGTCGTTGGAGCTCTCGAATCGTGAGGCTCAGATCGGCGACCAGGTGCTCAAGGAGATCGTGGCTCGTCTGACGTTCCTGATCGACGTGGGACTCGACTACCTCAACCTGGAACGCGCGGCAGCCACCCTGTCCGGTGGCGAGGCACAGCGCATCCGGCTGGCCACGCAGATCGGTGCCGGGCTGGTGGGCGTGCTCTACGTGCTGGACGAACCGTCCATCGGTCTGCACCAGCGCGACAATCGGCGACTCATCGAGACCTTGGCGCGACTGCGGGACATGGGCAACACGCTGATCGTCGTCGAACACGACGAGGACACCATCCGTGAAGCGGACTGGATCGTTGACGTTGGTCCCGGTGCGGGTGTGCACGGCGGCGACGTGGTGCACTCGGGCACCTACGAGGGCCTGCTCGAGAACAAGAACTCCATCACCGCGGACTACCTCTCGGGACGCCGCGCGATCGAGGTGCCAGAGCGGCGTCGTCCGATCGACAAGAAACGCCAGCTGACCGTGGTGGGCGCGCGCGAGAACAACCTGCAGAACCTCACGGTCGACTTTCCGCTGGGCGTGTTCGTGTCGGTGACCGGTGTTTCCGGCTCGGGCAAATCCACCCTGGTCAACGACATCCTGTACACCTCGCTGGCCAATAAGCTCAACGGCGCCAAGCAGGTGCCGGGCCGCCACAAGCGGATCGACGGCGTGGACCACCTGGACAAGGTGGTGCACGTGGACCAGAGCCCTATCGGTCGCACCCCGCGCTCCAACCCAGCGACCTACACGGGCGTATTCGACCGGATCCGCAAGCTGTTCGCGGACACCCAGGAAGCGAAAATCCGCGGTTACCAGCAGGGCCGGTTCTCGTTCAACGTCAAGGGCGGGCGCTGCGAGGCGTGCTCGGGTGACGGCACGCTCAAGATCGAGATGAACTTCCTGCCGGACGTCTACGTTCCGTGTGAGGTCTGCAAGGGTGCTCGGTACAACCGGGAAACCCTGGAGGTCCACTACAAGGGCAAGAACATTGCCGAGGTTCTGGACATGCCCATTGAAGAGGCAGCAGAGTTCTTCGCACCGTTCACCGCGATTGCGCGCTACCTCAACACCCTGGTCGAGGTGGGGCTCGGTTATGTCCGCCTGGGACAACCCGCCACCACGCTCTCCGGTGGTGAGGCCCAGCGTGTGAAGCTGGCTGCGGAACTGCAGAAGCGCTCCAACGGTCGCACGATTTACGTGCTGGACGAGCCCACCACGGGCCTGCACTTCGAGGACATCCGCAAACTGCTCATGGTGCTGCAGTCATTGGTGGACAAGGGCAACAGCGTGATGACCATTGAACACAACCTGGACGTGGTGAAATCTGCGGACTGGGTCATCGACCTGGGACCCAATGGCGGTTCGGGTGGTGGCACGATCGTTGCCGAGGGAACACCGGAAGACGTGGCCAAGAACAAGGACAGCTTCACCGGTCAGTTCCTGTCCGAAGTACTTCAGACATCGGCGGACCGTAAGGCAGCCGCACACGCCTGACCAGTGACCATCCAGCAGTAACTCCGCAGCAACCGAGAGAAGGCGCCCGTGAACCCTCAGACTCCCGTGGTGTTGTGGGACCTGGACGGAACCATTCTGGATCCGGCCGGTGCCATTACCGAAGGTATTGCCGATGCACTGTGGACGTGCGGTTTCCCCGTCCCGGAGAATCTGGAGCGTTTTGTGGGCCCTCCCATCGGCGAGTCTCTGAGGCACTTCACGGAGGTGCCGGAGGATCAGATTCCTCAGGTCGTTTCCGTCTACCGCGCCGGGTACCTCACGGAAGGGCTACAGCGCACCCGGGTCTACCCGGGGATCGAACGCGAATTGGGCCGGTTGCAAGGTCTGGGCGTTCGTCAAGCGGTTGCGACCCAGAAGCCCGAACGGATCGCGACTGAAGTGGTCGAGCGGTTCGGTCTGGCGGATTACTTCGAGACGGTCAGCGGCGCGGCGGATGATCTGGCGCAGCCCAAGGAAGGCCGCACCGCCATGCACGACAAGCCCGAGATCATCGGCGAGGCGTTGCGCAGGCTCGGTATTGGTACCCCGGATCCGACACGCACGGTCATGATCGGGGACCGCAGTTACGACGCCGAGGGTGCGCACGCGCACGGGCTCGATTGTTTAGGTGCCGGGTGGGGTTTCGGACAGCCCGGTGAACTCGACGAACTGTGTGTGGCGGTGGTCAGTTCTCCCTCGGAGCTGGCAGCATGGACTGACCGGTACAACGATTCCGGGGAGGGGTAGCTCGCACCATGGATAAATATCGGTTGTTGCAGACCTCGGTCACCAGGGCCTTCAAGGCGCTGTGTCGACCCGTGGTCACGGGTACCGAGAAGGTCCCCGACCACGGACCAGTGATCATCGCGTCCAACCACCTGTCGTTCCTGGACTCCGTGATCCTGTCGGTCATGATGCCCCGGCGCGTGAAGTTCATTGCCAAGGCCGAGTATCTGACGACCCCGGGCCTCAAGGGTCGAATCATGCGTGAACTCTTCGAGATGATCGATGTGATCCCCGTGGAGCGCGGTCAACAGAGTGACTCTGTAGCGGCGCTGGCTCCCGCACTCGAACACTTGGAACAGGGCAACATTTTCGGCATCTACCCGGAGGGCACTCGCTCCCGTGACGGTTATCTGTACCGGGGCCGCAACGGCGTGGCGTACCTCGCCTACATGACCGGCGCTCCCGTGGTGCCGGTGGGGCTCGTGGGTACCCAGCGGCTACAGCCGCCCGGATCCAACGTGATTCGTCCCGCGCGCTTCGAACTGCACGTGGGCGACCCCATCCACGTTCCCAAGACCGGGCCCCAGCACAACGGTCGCATGCGCAAGGAACTGACCAACCAGGTCATGGACGCCATTGCCGAGCTGTCCGGGCAACCCCGCAAGGACACCTACAACCAGTCGCCGTCCGCGGAGAAGGATCCCGAACGTGGCTGATCCAGCGAGCTACAAGCCGGCTCGCCAGGACATCCCCACCAACCCCGGGGTGTACCGCTTCCGGGACGAGCACGGCCGAGTCATTTACGTGGGAAAAGCCAAGAACCTGCGCAACAGGTTGTCCTCATACTTTGCGCCGTTGCATCAGCTCTCACCCAAGACACGGACCATGGTCACCACCGCCGCTGCGGTGCAGTGGACCGTGGTCGGATCCGAATTCGAGTCTCTACAGCTCGAGTACACGTGGATCAAGGAATTCTCCCCGCGCTTCAACATCGCCTACCGCGATGACAAGTCCTACCCGTACCTCGCGATCACCATGTCCGAGCCCGTTCCGCGCGCCATGGTCATTCGCGGGGACAAGAAACCCGGCAACCGGTATTTCGGCCCGTATTCGCAGGCATGGGCGATCCGCGAGACCCTGGACGCCCTGCTGCGCGTGTTCCCCGTGCGCACCTGTACCAAGGGTGTCTTCCAGAGAGCCGAGCGAACGGGACGGCCATGCCTGCTCGCCCACATCGACAAGTGCTCCGCCCCCTGCGTGGGCACCATTTCCCGTGAAGACCACCGGGCCCTGGCGGAGGACCTGTGTCGTTTCATGTCCGGGCACGCCAAGCCGTACATCCGCGAACTCGGCCGCCAGATGCAAGAAGCTTCCGAGCGCATGGACTTCGAAACCGCGGCCGCTCGCCGCGATGATGTGGTGGCCTTGGAGAAAGCGTTCGAACGCAACACCGTGGTGCTGGCCGACAACACGGACGCGGACTTCTTCGCGCTTGCGGAGGACGAGCTGGAAGCCGCCGTGCAGGTGTTCTACGTGCGTGGCGGCCGCATCCGCGGTCAGCGCGGCTGGATCACGGAAAAGGTCGAAGAGGTCTCGACCGGAGAACTGGTCGAGCATCTGCTGCAGCAGGCCTACGGTGAAGCGACCGTCGAGCTGAATCAGACCCAGCGGAGGGGGAGAAAGGTGGCCCAGCAGGGCAGCCAGGACACCGTGGCCAAGCACCGTCGCACGGCCGAGCTCGCGTACCGACAGGACACCGTTCCGCGCACCGTGTACGTCTCCACGGAACCGGAACAGGCCCCGGAGCTCGAGAACTGGTTGAGCGAATTGCGCGGTTCCCGGGTGACCATCTCAGTCCCGCAGCGCGGTGACAAGGCACAGCTGCTGGAAACGGTGTCCGAGAACGCCCGCCAGGCGCTGGCGTTGCACAAGTCCCGCCGAGCTGGCGACCTGACCACGCGCTCCGCCTCCCTGCAGCAGCTGCAGGAGGCACTGGATCTCCCGGACGCGCTCATGCGCATTGAGTGCTACGACATCTCCCACGTGCAGGGTACCAACGTCGTGGCCTCCATGGTGGTCTTCGAGGACGGTCTGCCCCGCAAGGGGGAGTACCGCAAGTTCTCGATCACCGGTGATGCCGCCCGCGATGACACGGCTTCGATGTATGACGTGATCCACCGCCGCTTCACACGCCACCTCGAACAGCAACGCAAGGCCGCCGAACGCGGTGTGACCTCCGGTGAGGTCACCGCGGATCAGGCCGATGAGGACAACGGCCGGGTCTTCGCGTACCCACCGAACCTGGTGATCGTGGACGGTGGACCGCCCCAGGTGGCCGCCGCGCAGCGTGCCCTCGATGACCTGGGGATTACCGACGTGTACGTGGTCGGGCTGGCCAAAAGACTCGAAGAAGTCTGGTTGCCGGACGACGAATTCCCGCTCATCCTGCCCCGCGCCTCCGAAGGGCTGTACCTACTGCAGCGCGTGCGCGATGAAGCACACCGCTTCGCGATCAAGTTCCATCGTGAAAAGCGCTCCAAGTCCATGACCGTGTCCACCTTGGATGCCGTCCCGGGGCTCGGACCGGCCAAGCACAAGGCCCTCATGAAGCACTTCGGATCGATCAAGAAATTGCGTGCGGCGACCGTTGATGAGATCGCTCAGGTCAAGGGTTTCGGCCCGGGTCTGGCCGAGCGGGTGGTGGCTGCGCTGGGAGGCGGGGAAGCGCCGTCGGCGGCCGTGGACGTGGGGACGGGGGAGTTGCTCGATTGAAACTGGACTACCCTGGAAGCGGACCCATTGCAGGCAAACAGTCAGGCGGCGCAGACGGACATGAGTAATCCAACTCCTGAGTCGGATTCCCCCACCCCCCAACTGCAACCGGTTAAACCCCCCACCTCCGAACTTTTGATCGTCACCGGGATGTCCGGTGCCGGTCGCTCCACGGCGGCCAACGCGCTCGAGGATCTGGGCTGGTACGTGGTGGACAACCTGCCACCCCAGATGCTGAGTACCCTGGCGGATCTGGTCGCACGCACCCCGGAGACCCTGCCCAAGCTGGCGGTCGTCATCGACGTGCGCGGCAAGGCGCTGTTCAATGACATGCGCGAGACGCTCGCGGCGCTGGAGAACTCCGGTGTGGAGTTCTCGGTGCTGTTCCTGGACGCCTCGGACGAGGTGCTGGTCTCGCGCTACGAACACCAGCGCAGGCCCCACCCGCTGCAGGCCGGTGGCCGAATCCTGGACGGCATCAAGGCAGAACGTTCACTGCTCCAGGATTTGCGTGAATCCTCGGATTCCGTGCTGGACACGTCGTCCTTCAACGTGCACGCGCTCACGCGCGCCGTGGCGGACATGTTTTCGACCAACGGTCCGGTGGTGCTGCGGTTGACCGTCATGAGCTTCGGTTTCAAGTACGGCGTGCCTGCGGACGCGAATTTCGTGGCCGACGTCCGTTTCATCCCCAATCCCCACTGGGTTCCGGCGTTGCGTCCGCGCACCGGCAAGGACCCCGAGGTGCGGGATTACGTGTTCGGTCATTCCGGTACGGCCACATTCGTCGATCGTTTCGTCTCCATGCTTGAACCGGTGTTCGCCGGCTATCGGACGGAGAATAAGCACTACGCGACCATCGCCATTGGTTGCACGGGAGGTAAGCACCGTTCCGTGGCGGTCACCGAAGACATCGCGAAGCGACTGAGCAAGTCCCCGCGCGTGACCGTCAACATCCAACACCGAGACATGGGGCGCGAGTAGTCGCAGACCCGGTGCCCTAGACCCTACGGACCACTATGAGTAACTTTCCTTCGACCGGCGCGCTGCCGAGGCTGCCCTTGAGCACCCGGCGCGACGTCGACCCGTACCATTCCTTGGATCCCGCCGCTCGCGACGGCCTCACCGACGCCGATTCGGTGGTCGCCCTGGGCGGGGGTCACGGCCTCTCCGCGAGCCTGTCCGCATTGCGCCTGCTCGCACCGGCCGTCACAGCCGTGGTCACGGTTGCCGACGACGGCGGATCGTCCGGTCGGTTGCGCACCGAGATGAACGTGCTCCCTCCGGGGGACCTGCGCATGGCACTGGCTGCGTTGTGTGATGACTCCCAATGGGGCCGTACCTGGCGCGACGTGATGCAGCACCGGTTCCAAGACCTCGAACACCCCAACGAGGGACTGGACAACCACGCGCTGGGAAACCTGCTGATCGTGACCCTCTGGGAACTGTTGGACGACCCGGTTGACGGTCTGCGCTGGGCCGGTGCCCTGCTGGGTGCCAGGGGACAGGTGCTCCCCATGTCTCGGGAACCGCTGGTGATCGAGGGTGATATCGCACCCAACTCGGATCCCACCGAGCCGTGCCCGCCCGAACTCATCACCCGTACGGTCACGGGTCAGTCGTTGCTCGCCAAGCAGGCGGATGTGTGCAATGTCCGGATCAACCCGCACGATGCGCAGGCGTGCCCCGAAGCCGTGGCCGCCATCGACCAGGCGGCGTGGGTGGTTCTGGGCCCGGGTTCGTGGCACACCTCCGTGCTGCCGCACCTGTTACTGCCCGGGCTGCGGGACGCGATCTGCAAGTCCCCGGCCAAGCGACTGGTCACTCTGAACCTGTCCCGCGATTCCGAGACCCTGGGCATGAGCACCGGGGACCACCTGCGGGTGCTGGCCCGCTATGCGCCCGAGCTGCGGCTGGACGCCGTGCTGGCGGATCCGACCGCGGCCGAGTCTCCGCACGACGTCGAACTCGCGGCGGCGCAATTGGGCGCCAAGGTGCACTGGGCGGATCTGCGCGACAACGACGGCTCATCCGTCCACAACCACTTCAAGCTGGCTGCGGCCTACCAAAAAATTATGAATGCGGACGGCTGATCACCGACTCGATCGGTGGCCGTTCCTCAATCACGCACAAGGAGACCTACTCACATGGCATTGACCTCGTCGGTCAAGGACGAACTTGCACACCTGCAGGTCAAGAAATCCTCGGTCCGGGGCGCTGAGCTGTCCGCTCTGTTGCGGTTCACGAGTGGGCTGCACATTGTGGGCGGCCGGATTGTGATCGAGGCCGAGGTGGACACCGAAGCCACCGCGCGCCGCACGGCCCACACGATTAACGAGGTGTACGGGCACTCGACCGAATTGGGTGTGATGACCGGCAACGGACTACGCCGGGACCGCACGTGGATCGTTCGGGTGGCCCGCGACGGTGAAGCTCTTGCTCGCCGGACCGGTCTGTTGGACGCCCACGGGCGCCCGGTGCGGGGCCTGCCGCCCTCGGTCGTGAACGGAACCGTGGAGGACGCCGCGGCGGTCATGCGCGGTGCGTTCCTCGCCCACGGTTCCTTGACGGAACCTGGTCGCGCGGCGGCCATGGAATTCACGTGCCCGGGGCCCGAGGCGGCCCTTGCCCTGGTCGGGGCCGCACGGCGATTGGATGTGCTCGCCAAGGCGCGGCAGGTTCGTGGCATCGATCGCGTGGTCGTAAGGGACGGTGACACGATCGCCGCCCTGCTGACCCGCATGGGTGCACATCAGAACCTGTTGCAGTGGGAGGATCGCCGCATGCGCAAGGAGGTCCGCGCCACGGCCAACAGGCTCGCCAATTTCGACGACGCCAACCTCCGGCGTTCCGCACAGGCTGCCGTTACCGCCGGGGCCAAGGTGGAGCGGGCGCTCGATCTGCTCGGCGACGAAGCACCGGAACACCTGCGCGCGGCCGGCAAGCTACGCGTGGCCAACAAACAGGCGAGTTTGGACGAGCTGGGGCGGTTGTCCGATCCGCCACTCACCAAGGACGCCATTGCCGGACGGATCAGGCGACTGCTCGCCATGGCCGATCGCCGTGCCGAGGAGCTCGGTGTTCCGAACACGAGCGAGTTCGCGGCGGCCGCCGGCCTGTCACAGCGGCGGTGACCCTAGCACGCCGTCGAGAACGGAAAGTTAATGTTGGTTTATGTGGGGTTTGATCGCGCTCAGCGATGAAAATTCGCGGGATGCACTGGGAAACACCCGGGTATCTCGATAGAATAAACGCGGTAGAACAGCTCGGCTCTCATGAATCTGAGAATCGACAGATGTTGGAATCTTACCGATCGTGACCGATCCAACATCGGGTCTCGCGAGGGCCCGCATACCGACATTGTCAATGACAAGAGGAGATCGCAGTGACCATCAAGGTTGGCATCAACGGATTCGGACGCATCGGACGTAGCTTCCTGCGTGCAGTGCTCACGCAGCACGGACACAACATCGAGGTCGTGGCAGTTAACGACCTGACCGATCCGGAGACTTTGAAGCACCTGTTCGAGTTCGACTCCGTCATGGGCCGTTACCCGGGCAAGGTTTCCCTGGACGGCAACGTCATGACTGTCGACGGACATAAGATCACCTTCTTGGCCGAGAAGGACCCCTCCAAGCTGCCTTGGGGTGAGCTCGGCGTAGACATCGTGGTTGAGTGCACCGGTAAGTTCACCAAGGGCCCGCAGATGCAGGCGCACCTGGACGCCGGGGCCAAGAAGGTCGTGCTGTCCGCGCCGGGCAAGGAAGTTGACGGCACCTTCGTGTACGGCGTCAACGAGAAGGATTACGACCCCGAGACCATGAACCTGCTCTCGGCAGCGTCCTGCACCACCAACTGCCTGGCCCCGCTGGCCAAGGTCATTAACGACGAGTTCGGCATTCAGCGCGGTCTGATGACCACCATTCACGCTTACACCGGCGATCAGCGCCTGCACGACGCTCCCCACAAAGATCTGCGCCGCGCCCGCGCCGCCGCTCTGAACATGGTTCCCACCACCACCGGCGCTGCTGCAGCGGTCGGTCTGGTGCTCCCGGAGCTCAAGGGCAAGCTGGACGGGTTCGCCGTGCGCGTTCCCACCCCCACCGGCTCGATCGTTGACCTCACCGTGGACGTCGAGAAGGACGTCACCGTGGAGTCCGTCAACGCGGCCGTCAAGAAGGCTGCCGAGGGTGACTTCAAGGGCATCATCGAGTACTCCGAAGAGGCTCTCGTCTCCAAGGACATCGAAGGCTATGACGTCTCCACCGTGTTCGACGCCCCGCTGACCAAGGTCGTGGACAACCAGGTCAAGGTCATTGCCTGGTACGACAACGAATGGGGCTACACCATTCGTTTGGTCGACTTTGTGTCGTACGTGGCAGATAAGCTCTGAGTTAGACCTCTGAGCGGCGCCGATGCCCTGTGGGTATCGGCGCCGTTTTCATAGGGACCTGTTTTCTCACTGGAAGGGATGAACCGGACATGGCCAAATCGCTGGACGAACTGATTTCTGAGGGGGTGTCCGGTCGGCGAGTGCTCGTCCGTTCGGACCTCAACGTGCCACTGGACGGCACCACCGTGACCGACGACGGCCGCGTGCGCGCCTCGTTGCCCGTACTCACCAAACTGGCCGAGGCCGGCGCCCGAGTAATCGTCATGGCTCACCTGGGTCGCCCCAAGGGTCAGGTCGATCCTAAGTACTCGATCGCCCCGGCCGCCCAGAAGCTGGACGAACTGGCCGATGTCCCCGTCAAGGTCGCGAGCGACGTCGTCGGCGAGGACGCTCAGGCCGAGGCCGACGCTCTCCAGGACGGCGAGATCCTCGTGCTCGAGAACGTTCGTTACGATCCGCGCGAGACCTCCAAGGACGACGCCGAGCGGCAAGAGTTCGCCGCCGAGCTCGCCGCACTCACCGGAGACAACGGTGCCTACGTGGACGACGCCTTCGGTGCGGTGCACCGCAAGCACGCCTCCGTGTACGACATCGCTCAGAAGCTGCCCGGTTACCTGGGCGACCTGGTCAAGAAGGAAGTGGACGTTCTCAAGAAGGTCATTTCCGACCCCGAGCGTCCCTTCGTGGTGGTCATGGGTGGTTCCAAGGTCTCGGACAAGCTGGCCGTGATCGAGAACTTGATCGGTAAGGCCGATTCGTTGCTCATCGGTGGCGGTATGGTCTTCACCTTCCTCGCGGCTCAGGGCTACTCCGTGGGCGGCTCGTTGCTCGAGAAGGACCAGATAGACGTCGTCAAGGACTACCTGGACAAGGCAGAGGCCGCCGGCACCGAGATCGTGTTGCCCGTGGACGTCGTTTACGCTGCGGCCTTCGACAAGGACGCCCAGAACGAGGTCCGCCCCGTCGAGGACATCGAAGGTGGCGAGATCGGCGATTCCGGTCTGGGCCTGGACATCGGTCCCGAATCCGCCAAGATTTTCGCGGACAAGATCAAGTCCGCCAAGACCGTGTTCTGGAACGGCCCGGTGGGCGTGTTCGAGATGGCGGCCTTCGCCAACGGCACCAAGGCCGTTGCGGACGCGCTGGTGTCCTCGGATGCCATGAGCGTGATCGGCGGCGGCGACTCCGCATCCGCCGTGCGCAACCTGGGTTACAGCGACGACCAGTTCGGTCACATTTCCACCGGCGGCGGCGCTTCCCTCGAGTTCATCGAGGGCAAGGAGCTTCCGGGTGTGGTGGCCCTGGGCGCCTGAGCCAGCCCCCACCGAGAACGTGAGTGCCGCGCGGGGCCTGTGTTACGGCACGGGCCCCGCGCGGTTTTATTCGAAGGAGAAGCTATGACCAGCAAGACCGATGGAAACTTTGACCGCACACCCCTGATCGCGGGCAACTGGAAGATGAACATGGACCACGCACAGGGCATCGCTCTGTTGCAGAAGCTCGCGTGGACCCTCAAGGATGCCAAGCACGACTTCCAGCGCGTCGAGGTGGCCGTGTTCCCGCCGTTCACCGACCTCCGTTCGGTGCAGTCCTTGGTCGAGGGCGACGGCCTGCAGATCGTCTACGGTGCCCAGGACCTTTCGGATCAGGACTCGGGCGCGTACACCGGTGACATTTCCGGTGAGTTCCTGGCCAAGTTGGACTGCACCTACGCATTGGTGGGTCACTCCGAACGCCGCACCGTGCATCACGAGTCGGATGAGCAGTGCCGCGACAAGATTCGTGCGGCCATTCGTCACAAGCTGACCCCCATGCTGTGCATCGGTGAGGGTCTGGACGAGCGTCAGTCCGGCAACCACGTGACGTTCACGTTGGAGCAGCTGCGAGGCAGTCTGGCGGACCTGAACGAGAAGGAGCTCGAGGGCCTCGTTGTGGCCTACGAGCCCGTGTGGGCCATCGGAACCGGTGAAGTGGCCGGCCCGGAGGACGCTCAGGAAATGGCGGCTGCGATCCGAGAGGAACTCGGAAAGCTCTACAGCGAGGACTTCGCTCAGGCCACCCGCATTCTCTACGGCGGTTCGGTCAAGTCCTCCAACGTGGCCAACATCCTGGGCGGCTCTGATGTGGACGGTGCCCTGGTGGGCGGCGCCAGCTTGGATGCGGAGGAGTTTGCTAAGATTGCACGGTTCGAGCAGCATCTGCTCAGCAACTAGGCATTCCAGTGAGCGGCCCGCGGTGAGAATCCGCGGCGCTCCTACGGTCGATCAGCGACTCCCGAGGAATTGAGGCTTTACGTGGAGATCCTGCAGCTTGTTCTGCAAGTGGTCATTGTGGTCACCAGCATCCTGTGCATCATGTTCGTCCTGCTCAACAAGGGCAAGGGCGGCGGCTTGTCCGACATGTTCGGCGGCGGCATGACCCAGTCACTCAACACCTCCGGAGCGGCCCAGAAGAACGTGGTTCGCATGACCACCGTCCTGGCCATCGTATGGGTTCTCGCCATCGTCGGGTACGCCCTGTCCTTGCGGTTCGCGCCGCCGGTCGTCTGATCGTCTAAAACGTAGCCAAGGCCCGGAGACTTCGGTCTCCGGGCGTTGTGCGTTTAACGCTCGTACCCCCGCGACATTTCGGGCAGAGCTTCGCAGCTGATGACCACCATGACTCACAACCAGTCTGACAATGGGGGATGGGCACATTTCAGGCACGGGTTGGCGGCGGTGGCATAAATGGCCGAGGTTCGCACAGCTACGACGGTTTTAGCAGCGATCCTCTGCCAAGTATGTCCACCGGCGCCGAAGTCCTGGAGTGTGCCCGGTAGCCGGAGGCGAGGGGGCCCTCTTTCACGCCTCAGGTGGCGTTAGAACGCACAGGGAGACGGCCGAGAACTTTGGCGCCAAACCTCGCACGTCTTAGGTGCCGCCGGAACCGTTGATGTCATCTGACGCGTCGGTAGACCCCTTCTGAGCCTCCGGAAAGGTTCTAGGGACACCTCAGATGGGTTGGCGGGTTCTTGTGGCTCCCACGATGTCAACGTGAACTGGGCTCGAGGCGCCGGGGTGCGTCGTCGTCGCTGGTGGACAATGAAAGGGTTGGGACAGAACTAGGACTGTGGTCGGCAACATCTCAGGTAGAACTTCGTGACTGACGACCAGTGGTGGGGACATTCCAGGCACGGCTTCGCGGCGGTGACATTCTTGGCAGACGTTCGCAGAGCTACAAGGGTTTTAGAAGCGATCCTCTGCCAGAAATGTCTACCCACGCCTCAGGTGCCGCCGGAACCGATGATGACATCTGACGGGCCGGTAGAGCCCTTCTGAGCCACTGGAGGGGTTCTACCGGCCCGTCAGGTGTAGCGGTGTGGGTTCTCCCGGCACCTGAGGCGCGTTAGAGGTGAACATGACGTGGAAACGGGAGAGGGCCTGTCTACGCTTCAGGTGCAGTGGAGGGTTCTAGCTCCGACCAAGGTGCGCGGGTGCAGCGCGGGAGCATGAGGAAGAGCGGTCCCTTAGCCCTCGGGGTCCTGGGGGAGACCGGGGAGGGCGTCCTCCGTCACCAGCAGAAGCGTCTCTTCGGTTCCGCGGACGGCGCTGCCGGGGGCGGACTGGGGGGTGGCCTCGGGGTCACGGATGGCCGCGAGGGCTTCGGCCTTGGCGCTGCCGGCCACCAACAACCACACTCGTTCCGCCGAATTGATCGCGGGAAGAGTCATGGTCACTCGTGTGGGGGGTGGTTTGGGGGAGTCATGCACCGCCATCACAGGGGTGCTGGTCACGGTGACCTCTTCTCGGCCCGGGAACAAGGACGCCACGTGAGTGTCCGGACCCAGGCTGAGCAGCATGAGGTCGAAGTACGGGAGTCCGCTATCCGACCCTTCCTGCTCGGCCGCGGTGGCGAGTTCCTCGCGGTAATCGGCGGAGGCTTCCTCGGCAGTCGACATCTCGTCGGAGGCGGCGATGGGGTGAATCCGGTCCCATTCGAGATCCAACTGGCCCTGGGCGGCGTCGGCGGCCTGGACCCCGTTGCGTTCGGAGTCAGCGCCGGGCACGAACCGTTCGTCGGACCACCAGACGTTGACGCGCGACCAGTCCACCAGGGCGGAGTCCGGGTCGTTGGCTATCGCCTGGATCACCTTGTTGCCCATGCTGCCGCCGGTGAGGACCAGTGTGGCCTCGCCGCGCTCATCCTGGGCTTGCTCGAGCACGGTGATCACGCGTCGTGAGGTCTCCTGAGCGAGCTCCTCCTGACTGCCGTGAGGGACAATGCGGGCGTGGTTCACTGGGACTCTTCTCCATCCATTGCGTCTTCGACGGCCTCTTCCAACTCTGCACTGACCATGGCCTTGGTGATCACGTCTCCGTAGACCTCGTCCGGATCCAACCGACGCAGTTCTTCGGCCAAGCACACGTTGAGGTCGCGGACCGGCATGGCGATCTGCTGATCGGGCTGACCGGGCTGCTTGAGAACCGCCACCGTATTGCCGGGTCTGTGCAGTTCGATGGGGCCATCGTCCGTGACCAGGGTGACCCGGTCCATCCCGGGCCGTTCGGTCTGGGTGATGAACTTCGCTTCGCAACCCAGGGCATTGGCCAGCCACACGCCCATAAGAACGACAGACGGGGAGCGCTCGGCACCCTCGACAATGACCTCGCGGACCGGCACGGCACCGATCTGATCGAAGACCGCCGCGAGCTGGATCCGCCAGCTCGTGATGCGGGTCCACGCCAGGTCCGTGTCACCCGGGCGGTACTGCTGGGACAGCTGCTGCAGTGACTTGAACGGGTCATCCGCCCGGGCGGAATCGGTAATGCGGCGGTGGGCGATCTTACCGATGGACGAGTCGCCGGGGGGGTCCGGGAAGTCATGGGGCCACCACGCCACAATGGGCGCGTCCGGCAGCAGCAATGCAGAAATCAAGGTCTCGGTGGGCTCGGCCAGTTCACCGTAGCCGTGCAGGATGATCACCTCGGAGGCACCGGCGTCCCCGCCCATGCGCAGCTGGGCGTCCAAGCGGGTGGCCTCATTCGCGGAATGCGCCACGTGCACGATGATCCGGCAGGGGTGCTCGTGGCTCGCGAAGTTCGCGGCCTCGATCGCCATTTCCGAGTGGCCCGCGCGGGCCAGGATCACCAGCGTGAGCACGCGGCCCAGCGTAACCACACCGTTTTCGTCCCGCAGCGAGTGCAGCTTCTTCTCGATGGTCGATGTGGTGGTGTTTTCCATTTGTACGATCACGGTCGCCTCCAGACACGTCCGTCGCGAGCCATGAGCTGATCCGCGGTTTCGGGGCCCCAGGACCCCGGTGCGTAAGCGTCAGGCCTGATGTGGTGCTCGGCCCAGTAGTCCTCGAAGGGATCAAGGATCTTCCAGGACAGCTCGACCTCGGAATGGTCCGGGAACAGCGGCGGCTCGCCCAACAGGACATCCAGAATCAGCCGCTCGTATGCTTCCGGGCTGGACTCGGTGAAGGCATGGCCGTAGCCGAAGTCCATGGTCACGTCGCGGATCTCGGACTGGGTGCCGGGAACCTTGGAGCCGAAACGAATGGTCACGCCTTCATCCGGCTGAATGCGGATCACAATGGCGTTCTGACCGAAGTCGTCCTTGTCCGGGGAACGGAACAACAGGTTGGGCGATTTCTTGAATACCACGGCGATTTCCGTCACCCGGCGGCCCAGCCGCTTACCCGCGCGCAGGTAGAACGGGACGCCCGACCAGCGGCGGTTGTTGATCTCCAGCCGCAGGGCCGCATAGGTCTCGGTGCGGGAATCCGCAGGGATGTCCTGTTCCTGATGGAACCCCTTGACCTCGGCACCACCCTGCAGTCCAGCCGTGTACTGGCCCAGCGCCGAATACGCGCCGAGATCCTCGGGCAGGATCACCGACTCCAGGACCTTCGCCTTTTCGCGGCGCAAGTGGTGCGCGGAGAACGCCGGCGGCTCCTCCATCGCGGTGAACGCGAGCAATTGCAGCAGGTGATTCTGAATCACGTCGCGGGCAGCACCCACGCCGTCGTAGTAGCCGGCGCGCGACCCGATGCCGATGTCCTCGGCCATGGTGATCTGCACGTGATCCACGTAGCGGGCATCCCACAGCGGCTCGAACATCTGGTTGGCAAAGCGCAGCGCCAGAATGTTCTGCACCGTTTCCTTGCCCAGGTAGTGGTCGATGCGGAAGACGCTGTCCGCTGGGAAAACGCGCTCCACAATAGCATTGAGTTCGCGCGCGGATTCGAGGTCGTGGCCGAACGGCTTCTCGATGACCACACGACGCCAGCCCTCGCTGCCGTTGCTGTCGGCCAGATCGTGGTCGGCCAGCTTCTGACACACCACATCGAAGGCCTTGGGCGGAATCGATAGGTAGAACGCGTGGTTGCCCCGCGTACCACGGGACTCGTCGAGTTCGGTGAGGGTCTCGGCGAGACGTTCGTAGGCGGCGTCGTCGTCGAAATTACCGTGCACGAAACGCAAGCCGGACGCGAACTGCTCCCACATGGCCTCGTTGAACGGGGTGCGGGCGTTGTCCGCGATCGATTCCTTGACGTACTCGGCGAACTGCGCGTCGTCCCATTCGCGGCGGCCGAAGCCCACCAGCGAGAACGACGGCGGCAGCAAACCGCGGTTGGCCAGGTCGTACATGGCCGGCAGCAGCTTCTTCTTGGCAAGGTCGCCGGTCACGCCGAAAAGCACCAAGGACGACGGCGCCGCGACTCGCGTCAGGCGCCGGTCCCGGGGATCCCGGAGCGGATTGCTGGTGTTGTGGTGAGGCACAATGCTCCCTGACTCATCCGGACCAACGGACCGGGGCATTACGACGATTGCGTAATGCCCCGGTCCGCGGCGACCGGAAAACTATGAATGGTAACGATCTTAGAGCTCGGCTGCGGCCTTCAGGAGCTGCTCGACGCCGGGCGAACGGTCGGTCAGACGCAAGCGCAAGACCGGGCGGTGGTGATCCGTGAGGACCTTGGCGTCACCGTCGGCCTGGGCGGAAATCAGCTCGCCGAAGGAGAACGGGATCTCGGGGATGTCCACGTCCGTGTCGGTGGCGGCCGTGATCTGCAGGTAGACGCCCTGGGCCGGTCCGCCCTTGTGGTATTGACCGGTCGAGTGCAGGAACCGGGGTCCCCAGCCGAAGGTGACGGGGCGACCGGTCTTCTCGGCCAACACCGGCCGGATCTTCTCAAGTTCCGCCCAGCCCAAACGGTCGAAGTAGGCCTGCACGCTGACGTAACCGTCCTCGGGCAACTGATCCAGAAGGGCCTTGAGAGCCTCGGGAACCGTGGTGGCGCCCTGGAGAACCTGCTCGGAACCGCGGATCTCGATGGAGCCGTCCGTCGCTTCTGCGGGGGTCGGCTCGGGGGACGAGGCCAGCAATTCACGGGTGGCGTTCTTGGCGGATTCCACGTCCGGCTGGTTGTAGGGATCGATGCCCAACAACTGACCGGCCACGGCGGTGGCCACCTCGAAGGCCATCATCATGGCGGCCAAGGAACCGGAAATGGCCACGGCGTCGCCGTTGTCCACGGGCTCGGCGTCCTCCGAGACGAGGGATACCACAAGAATGTCGGCTGCGCCGCTGGACAGCTCCGGCGCGCCTTCGGACACGACCACGGGGAGCACGCCGGTACCGGACTTGCCGGTCGACTCGGCGATCAGCTGCTCGGCCCAATCCGCGAAACCAACTACTGGAGCGCCGTCGTTGACGATCACGATCTTGTCGCGCAACGGTTTGGTGCCGCCCAAGGCAGCGCCCAGGCGAAGGCCGATGTTGTCCTCGTCGTCATCGCTGAGGAATTCTGCGGCTTCCTCGGCGTCGTCCAGGAGCTGCTCGATGTCTGCCCCGGCCAAGCCGGAGGGAACCAGACCGAACGCGGTGAGCGCGGAGAAACGGCCACCCACGTTGGGGTCGGCATTGAAGACCTTGCGGTAGCCGGCCTCCCGTGCGGAACCGTCCATGGGCGACCCCGGATCGGTCACGACCACGATCCGCTGCCGCGCCTCAATGCCGGCCTTCTCGAAAGCGGCGACGAACGCACGCCGCGCCGAATCGGTCTCCACGGTGGAACCGGACTTGGACGAGACCACCAGGGCGGTCTTGTCCAGGTCCTGCAACGCCAACTGCACCATTTCGGGATCGGTGGAGTCCAGCACGAACAGCTCAACCCCCTCGGAGCGGGTGATGACCTCGGGCGCCAGGGAGGAACCGCCCATGCCCGCCAGTACGAATCGCGTGACCCCCTCGGATGCGAAATCATCGCGCAACTGCAGGATCTCGGCCACGAGGGGACGAGACACCGTTGCGGCCTCGGTCCAGCCCAGGCGAATCTTGGCCTCCTCTTCGGCCGCGGGCCCCCACAGGGTGGGGTCCTTGTCGAAGAGCTTGGACGCAAACTGTTCCTCGACCAAGCCTGGAACCTTGGATTCGATGGCCTGACGCGCGGCGCCTGCCGCAGACAATGACAGTGAGCTCATGAAGAGCCTCCTCGTGGGTGCGATGCGTGCTGGTGGGTTGGCGGTCAGTGAATCAGCGGGCGTTGTCCAGGGCGGTACGCACCGTCTCCAGCAGCTCGTCCCAGGACTTGTCGAACTTGTCCAGGCCCTCGGTCTCGAGCTGATCCACCACGTCCTGGTAGGAGATGCCCTGTTCGGCGATCGCATCCAGGAGCTCGTTGGACTCCTGGTAGGTGCCGGTGACGGTGTCCCCTGTGACCTCACCGTGGTCGAAGGTCGCGTCCAGGGTCTTCTCCGGCATGGTGTTCACCGTGTTGGGAGCCACGAGCTCGGTCACGTACAGGGTGTCCGGCAGGGCCGGGTCCTTGACGCCGGTGGAGGCCCACAGCGGACGCTGCGCATTGGCACCCGCGGTTTCCAGACGCTTCCAGCGTTCGGTGGTGAACTGCTCTTCGTAGATCTGGTAGGCGAGGCGGGCGTTGGCCAAGCCGGCCTTGCCCTTGAGCGCCTTGGCCTCGTCGGTGCCGACGGCGTCCAGTCGCTTGTCGATCTCGCTGTCCACGCGGGACACGAAGAACGAGGCCACGGAGTGGATGGTGGACAGGTCCTTGCCGTTGTCGAGGGCCTCCTCCAAGCCCAGCATGTACGCGTTGATCACCGCGCGGTAGCGCTCCAGCGAGAAGATCAGGGTCACATTCACCGAGATGCCCTCCGCGATGGTTGCCGTGATCGAGGGCAGGCCTGCTTCGGTCGCGGGGATCTTGATGAGCGCGTTGGGGCGATCGATCGTCTGGGACAGGCGCTGTGCCATGGCTGCGGTGGCGTCGGCGTCCTGGGCGAGTCGGGGATCCACCTCGATGGATACGCGGCCGTCCACGCCCTGGGTGGCTTCGGCGATCGGAGCGAAGACGTCGCACGCGTCGCGGACGTCGTCGGTGGTGATCGTGAAGACGGCCTCGTCCACGTCCGCGCCGGACTGGGCGAGCTCGGAGACCTGCTCCGCGTAGGACTCACCGTTGGCCAGAGCCGAGGCGAAAATCGTGGGGTTGGTCGTGACACCCACAACGTTCTTGGTGTCGATCAGTTCCTGCAGGTTTCCGCTGGTCAACCGCTGACGGGACAGGTCATCGAGCCAGATGGAAACGCCTGCGTCGGACAACTTCTTGGTGGGAGTGCTCACTGTGACTTCCTAACTCATTGCTGGAAATTCTGGTAGTGCCGTTCGGGTGCGGCCGGTCGTGCCAGCTGCACCCGCACGGCAAGGGGGAGAATCAGCGCGCGGCGGCGATGGACTCCTGAGCCTTGCTGACCACGTCCTCGGCGGTGATGCCGAACTCGCGGTACAGGGTCTTGTAGTCGGCGGACTCACCGAAGTGCTCGAGGGACACGGCGCGTCCGGCGTCGCCCAGGATGTCGTTCCAGGACATCTTGACGCCGGCCTCAACGCTCACGCGGGCCTTGACGTCCGAGGGGATCACGGATTCGCGGTAGTCCTCGTCCTGGGCGTCGAACCATTCGCGGCACGGCATGGAGACCACGCGAGCGGCCACACCCTGTTCGGCCAGCTGCTGACGTGCGGCGACGGCCAACTCGACCTCGGAACCGGTGGCGATCAGCACAACGTCCGGGGTGGACTCGGTGTCGGCCATCACGTACGCACCGCGGGCCACGCCCTCGGCGGAGGCGAACTTCTCGCCCTCGGCGTCCGGGTGGAGATCCACACGGGAGAAGGTCGGCAGGTTCTGACGGGTCAGCGCGATACCGGCGGGGCGGTCGTGGTGCTCGAGCATGGTGCGCCACGCGACAGCGGTTTCGTTGGCATCCGCCGGGCGCACGACGTCCAGGCCCGGAATGGCACGCAGCGCGGACAACTGCTCAACCGGTTGGTGTGTGGGGCCGTCCTCGCCCAGACCGATCGAGTCGTGGGTCCACACATAGATGGACGGCACCTTCATGAGCGCGCCCAGGCGAACCGCGGGGCGCTGGTAGTCCGAGAAGATCAGGAACGTACCGGAGAACGCACGGGTCTGCGTGCTCATCACAATGCCGTTGACAATTGCTGCCGCCGCGTGCTCGCGGATACCGAAGTGCAGCACACGACCGTATGGGGATCCTTCCCACATGTCGGTGGAGCGGTTGGCCGGGATAAAGGACTTGGCGTTGTCGATCGTGGTGTTGTTGGAGCCGGCGAGGTCTGCCGAACCGCCCCACAGCTCGGGGAACGTGTCGGCAATGGCGTTGATGACCTGACCGGAAGCCTTACGCGTGGCCACGTCCTTGCCCGCCTCGAAGGTCGGGAAGGCGGCAGCGTAATTCTCGGGCAGCTGCTCCTCACGGATGCGGTCGTACAGGGCGGCCTTGTCCGGGTTGGCCTCACGCCACGCGGCGAAGGACTTCTCCCACTCGGCGCGTTCCTCCTTGCCGCGTTCGGCCACGGAGCGCACGTGCTCGAAGATCTCGGGCTCGATCACGAAGGACTCGGCCGTGTCGAAACCGAGGATCTCCTTGACGGATGCGACCTCTTCTTCGCCCAATGCGGAGCCGTGGATGGCGCCGGTGTTCTGCTTCTTGGGGGCGGGCCAACCGATGATGGTGTTCAGAGCGATGATGGACGGCTTGTCCTTGACCTTGGTGGCCGAGATGATCGCGTTGTACAGCGAGTCGAGGTCTTCCTTGTACTCGCCGCCGTTGCGCCAATCAACACGGGCCACGTCCCAGCCGTAGGCCTCGTAACGGCCCAGGACGTCCTCGTTGAACGCCACGTTGGTGTCGTCCTCGATGGAAATGTTGTTGTCGTCGTAGATCACGACCAGGTTGCCCAACTCCTGGGTGCCGGCCAGTGACGATGCCTCGGACGTGATGCCCTCCTGCAAGTCACCGTCCGAGGCGATCACAAAGATGTTGTGGTCGAACGGCGAGGTGCCGGGAGCGGCGTCGGCGTCGAACAAGCCGCGCGTGTAGCGCTGGCCGTAGGCGAAGCCCACCGAGGAGGCCAGGCCCTGGCCGAGCGGGCCGGTGGTGATCTCCACGCCGGTCGTGTGGCGGTATTCGGGGTGACCGGGGACCTTGGAGCCCCAGGTGCGCAAGGACTTGATGTCGTCCATTTCCAGGCCGTAACCGGAGAAGAACAGCTGCAGGTACAGCGTCAGTGACGTGTGACCCGGGGAGAGGATGAACCGGTCGCGGCCCGTCCAGCGGTCGTCACTGGGATCGTGACGCATGATCTTCTGGAACAGCATGTAAGCAACGGGCGCCAGGGACATGGCGGTGCCGGGGTGACCGTTGCCCACCTTCTGCACGGCGTCGGCGGCGAGTACACGCGCGGTGTCCACGGCGCGGGCGTCCTGTTCGGTCCAGTTCAGCGGTTGCTCAAGGTTCGGCACGGTGGCAAGTCCCTTTCATCGGTGCGGTACTCCACTGCGGCCTGGGGCTCGACGACGTCGCGTCGGCCAGACCACACGGGTTTCAGCGTTAACCTTAGTCCCGCAGCCCAGGCGGCGTCAGTGTCTTGTGCTATCGGTGAATCACGTGCCCGGACGTGCTGTTGATCACCCGGAAATTACGCATTATGACGGCTATACTTCTGTGTGGGTATAGGTACGCGTTCGGAAGGCGGTATCTGCCCCGTACGGCTCGAAATACCACGGCGCCGGATTCGATTAGTTGGAGCATTGATTCTGTGAACCCCCTTGATACCGCGGCACAGTCGGGTCGAAGCGCATCGCAGGCCTCCCACGGCCACGGTGCCACCGGCTCTTCCATCGGCACGGTAGCGCCGGTGGGGTACGAGGGGCCCATGACCGCGGGGCGCAAGATCAAGGCTTACGTGGCGCTCACCAAGCCCCGCATCATCGAACTTCTGCTGGTCGCCACCGTACCGACCATGATTTTCGCCCAGCAGGGCATGCCCAATTTCTGGCTGATCCTGAACACGCTGATCGGCGGCAGCCTTGCGGCCGGCGCGGCCGGAGCGTTCAACTGCTACATCGACCGCAACGAAGACCGCCTGATGAAGCGCACCGCGCGGCGTCCGCTGGTCACCGGTGAGGTTGGTGATCGTGAAGCCCTGATCTTCGCCTGGGTGCTGTCCGCGGTGGCGGTCGCGTGGCTGACCATTGGCGTCAGCGTGCTGTGTGGCGTGCTCGGTGTCATCGCCATTGCGCTGTACGCCGTGTTCTACTCCATCATCTTGAAGCGCCGCACCGCGCAGAACATTGTGTGGGGCGGCATTGCGGGTTGCATGCCGGTGCTCATCGGTTGGGCCGCTGTCCGCGACACCATTGAGTGGCCGGCCCTGGTGCTGTTCATGTTCATCTTCCTGTGGACCCCGCCGCACTACTGGCCGCTGTCCATGAAATATGCCGAGGACTACTCCCGCGCCGGTGTCCCCATGCTGGGCGCCGTGGATACCGCCCGATCGGTGGGCGCTCAGGTCGTGCTCTACGCCTGGGCCACCGTCATCTGCTCGCTGCTGCTGGTTCCCGTGGGTGGCGCCGGTTGGGTGTACGCACTCATCGCTCTGGCCTCCGGCGGCTGGTTCCTGTACCACTGCCACAAACTGCACTCCATGGCGCAGAGCGGCAAGCCGACCCTCAAGCAGGCGATGTTCGTGTTCCACGGTTCCATCGCCTACATCACCTTCGTGTTCGTGGGCGTGGCTCTCGACCCGTTCATCGGCGGCCCGATTCTCTGATCCTCGGTTCCTGACCCGCCGTCACCGACTGGCCGGGCTCGAACTGACGGTACCCGCCGCGCGGGCTTCCTGACTCGCGGGCGTCGTTCCTTGTCACGGAATCTGTGTAAGGCTCACCTAAACTAGCTCCATGCAGTCCATGACTTTTTCCGGTGTCATTGCCTACCCCATCACGCCCTTCTTGCCGGGCGGCGGTTTGGACCTGGAGTCATTGGAGCTCAGCGTGGCCAAGTTGGCGCGCAGCGGCGTGGACGGCGTGGTGGTCCTGGGAACCTCCGGCAGCTTCGCGTACTTGAGCGCCGAAGAACGTGCCCAGGTCGTCAAGGTGGCCGTTGACGCGGCGTCGGGCTCGGAAACACCCGTGGGGGTCGGAATCTCCGCGATGACCACCCGCGAGGTCATGACCATGGCCTACGCGGCGGAGAACAACGGCGCGGACGGGCTGGTGCTCAACCCCCTCAGCTACATTCCGCTGGTTTCGCAGGAGATTGCGGATCAGGTCGAGACGGTTGCGTCCTCACTGTCGCTGCCGCTGTGCCTGTACAACAACCCGGAGACCACGGGCTTCAACTACCCTGTGGAGCTGGCCGCGGAATTGTCCTGGCTGGACAACGTGGTGGCCTTCAAGGACACCGTGGCCACGGGTCGGCTCTTCCACTCGCGGCAGCTGCTCTACTCCCAACGAGCGGATCCCACCACGGTCCACGGGGTGAGTGGCGACCAGATCATTGTGTCCGACTACCCGATGGCCCCGTGGCACACCGGCATGGCGGCGCTGCTGGCTCCCGAGTTCGTGGCCTTCCACCGCGCGGTCATCCACCATCGCGCCAACGAGGCCGCGTTGTGGAGCGCCACGTTGGCGCCACTCATGCAGCTCATGGGTTACGAACGCCCACTGTCCGCGCTTTACGCCCTGGCCGAAGTGTGCGGAGTCCGCACCGGCGCACCTCGTCGCCCCCTGCTGCCGATTCCCACCCGCAGCAAGCGCCTCCTCGCCGACGCCGTGGAACAACTGCGCTCCGCCGCCCCACACATCGCGGACTGACCACTTTCGATCGACGACGCCGCTCGGTCGCCTCGCGCCGCTCGGTACCGGGTACGTGGCCCGACATATGAGGGGTCCTTAGAACCCTTCATGACACCTGAGGAGCCGTTGCGACCTTTCTGCCGCCCCTGGAGGGTTCCTCTGGCACCTCAGGTGTAAGCGGCGGTTCTTCCAACACCTGAGAAATGATCCGCGGGACAGGGGTTCTGAGCATTTGATGTGTCGTTAAGACTTCGCCAAACACTAGAGGTGCCGTTATGACCTCTCTGCTTGCGGGGAAAGGCTCTAACGGCACCTCAGGTGATTGCTGGCTGAATTAGAGGACCGGCTCCGTGACGTCGCTGTCGCGGGCGAGGGCGCGATCGGCGTTGGCCTCGGTGGGATCCTTGGTGACCTGGAAACTGATGGAGCACACGCGAGTGGCTGCCCAGATCATGATGGCCGAAAGCACCATGTGGATGGCCACGGACAAAATCGGCACGTTGTTGAGGTACTGGTAGTAACCGACCAGGGCCTGCAGCACCAGGACACCGGCCAGCAGCATGTACGCGCGGACGAGGACCTTGGGCCAGTTCTGCTTCATGCCCAGGATCAGGGCGACGATCACAGCGGCGACGATCAAGTACACGGGAACCACGTGAGTGAAGGTGATCAGACGGGGTTCGAAGGCGAGACGGGCGGAGTCCTCGTCGCCGGCGTGGGGGCCGGTGCCGGTGACCAGGGTGCCCACGTAGAGGATCATTGCGGACAGCACACCCACGGCCGTGGCGAGAATGCGGACGGTCTTCTCTCGTCCGGGGAGCTGACCGGGGCGTTGCGCGTAGGCCACGGTGGCCAGGCTTGCTCTGCGTGTATCGAGAACCAGGAGTGTGGCCAGCGAGATCATGATGGCCGAGACGATGTAGTGCACGCCCACCACCAAGGGGTGCAGCTGTACCAGCACGGTGATGCCACCGATCAGCGCCTGCACGGGAATGCCGATACCCAGGAGCAAGGCGAAGAGAAACATCCGGGGGAACTCGTGACGCAGGCGCAATACGGCGATGAACGTCAGGACGGCGACAACCGCCAGCACGAACGTGAGCAAGCGGTTACCGAACTCAATGAGTCCGTGGATGCCCATTTCCGGGGTATTGGTCCAAGAATCGTCGGTGCAGCGGGGCCATGTGGGGCAACCGAGCCCGGAGCCGGTGAGCCGGACCAGACCACCGGTGAGGATCAGGAGGCTGTTGGCCACCAGGGACGCGATGGCCAGCGCGCGGACCCAGGGGGTCACGGTGGAAGGCCACCAGAAGTTGTCGGTGGCGGACGGGGAGACGGTGGCAGACATGGCGGTGCTTCCAGATGCTGGTGGATGAGGTAGGGAAAGTCTAGCGGCCGAGCCGGGGAATCAGCTCAACGGATCGAGCGTCGATTCGGGTGTCAGCCTGGGCCTCGAGGCACGCAACGGAGCGCACAGCGGTTTGAACAGCAGGGTGGGCCTAGACCCACTTGAACCACTTGACGGTCGCGGCCCCGCTGAGCACAGCCCAGACGGCCAGAATCAGAGCGGGCAGTAGGGCGAATTGGCCTGCCAAGAAACAGCTGCGGAGCAACTCACCCGCGGCAGCGGAGGGCAGCAGATCGACCAGCCAGGAGATCCAACCCGGCAACGCGGAGGTGGGGAACAGCACGCCTCCACCGGCGGCAAGCGCGACCCACACAAGATTGAGGATCGCCAGGGTGGCCTCGGCGCGCAGCGTGCCGGCGATCAGCATGCCCACTCCGGTGAAGGCCACAGCCACGAGGAGCAGAAATGGAATGGAGCCGAGCACGGCCAGTGGGTCCGGGCGCCATCCCATGAGTGCGGCAGTGCCGCCGATCAGGATGTACTGCAGGGCCAGTACCACGATGATGGCGAGCAGTTTTCCGGCAATCAGGCCGCCGCGGCCCAAGGGAGTGGTGGACAGGTAGCGGAGCACACCGTATCGGCGGTCGAAACCGGTTTGGATGCCCTGGCCCGAGAACGCACTGGAGATCACACACAGCACGAGCACGCCGGGCACGGCAACGTCCAGGCGGGTGGCGCCGTCGGGCCGGAACGAATCGAGCAGGTCCGTGACCGTGAGACCGATCAGTGCCAGGATCGGCAGGATGATGAGCAGCAGGAACTGCTCCCCGTTGCGCACCATGGTGACGGTCTCGTAGCGGGCTTGTGCCGCGACCCGGGTGGGTAGGCTCGCGGCGCGAGTGGACTGTTGAGCGGCTGGGGCCAGAGTGCTCATCGGGGATCACTTCCTGAGACTTCCAAGAACACGTCCTCCAAGGAACGGGGCTGCACGCTGAGGGCTTCGGGAACGGAATCATCCAGGGTGGCCCATTCCGTGATGTCGCGAATCTGGGGTGCCGTAAGTTCACCCGTGAGTGTCACGGTGCGGTCCTTAACGGTCCATTCAATGTCGCGGAAGGACTCTGCCTGCCACGGTGGGCGCTCGCGCAAGTCCCTAGCACGGGCCTCGGGCAACGTCACGGTCATGACCACGGGCGCGTGCTGTTCCGCGCTGACCAGGTCCGCCACCGTTCCCTGCGCGGCGACCGAGCCGTGATGAACGATGTAGACGTAGTCGGCCAGCCGAGCGGCGTCGTCCATGAGGTGGGTGGTCAAAATGATGCAGGTGCCGGCATCGCGTAACTGGGTAATCAGGTCGAACACGATCTGACGCGACTGGGGATCAAGACCCGCGGAGGGCTCGTCCAGGAAGAGGACGTCGGGGTGGCCGATGAGCGCGGCGGCCAGTCCCACGCGCTGGCGCTGGCCACCGGACAGGCGCCGGATCGAGGTGGTGGCGAACGGCTCGATACCCAATAAATCGACCAATTCGTTCACCGGCCGGGGTTCCTTGTACAGCCGGCTCACATGGCGCAGTAATTCCATGGGGCGCACGGCCTGGGGGAGTCCACCGTCCTGCAGCATGACGCCCACGCGAGCACGCAGTTCTGGCGAGGCCTGCCACGGGTTTTCGTCCAGCAGCCGTACGGTGCCCGACGACGGGCGCAACAGACCCTGAGCGCACTGCAATGTGGTGGTTTTGCCGGCGCCGTTGGCTCCCAGGAGTGCAGTGACCTGCCCGCGGTGGGCCGCCATGCTGAGCCCGCGCACCGCGTGCACCTGCCGACCCCTGCGCTCGAACTTTTTGGACAGATCCGTGATGTGGAGAGCCGGAACCTGGGAACCGGCGTCGAAATCCGGTGCAGACTGTGTGGGAGCAGGGTGGTTCAGCACCACGACAGTCTATGCGGTGACACCCGAACCTCTCGTGTGAGACGGCTCCCATTCGCGGATCGGAGGGCCGTGTTGGATTGGGAATGGATTAGCGCATATCCTTGTTGTGTATTGCAGATCCGCCCAGGTGTGGATCGTGACCAGAGGCCGAGCATCGACAAGGCCCGCAACGCAATCAATCCTGAGGATGTCCCACACAGTATGAGTTCCCAAGCAACGGAACACGCCACTCCGGTGCGCGCGGACCACGACGAGACCACTCGTTCGCGGGTGCTGTCTCTGGTGCTTGCTCACGGTCCCGTCTCCGCGGCGCAGATTGCCAAGGATCTGGGGCTCACTCCGGCTGCTGTGCGCCGACACTTGGACGCCCTCGAGGCCGAACAGATCATTGAAGTGTCATTGGTCCGCACCACCCAGGGCGGTGCCGGTCGTCCCGCGCGCCGCTACGTGGTGGCCGCGGAAGGCCACGACCAACTCGGTAACGACTACCTCAGCCTGGCCCGCAAGGCCATGCACACCCTTGAGGAGACCGGCGGCGAAGAACTGGTCCACGAATTCGTGGCCGAACGCATCCAGGAGATGTCGGAAAGGTACCGTCCCGTGATCAACGCGGCCGGGCCCGACGTCGAAGATCGCCTCAACGCCTTGACCGCCGAAATGAGCCGTGATGGCTTTGCCGCCTCCCACACCGTGGTGACCCCCCGAGGTCCCAAGGGCGTGAGCATGCGCTCGGCCCAGCTGTGCCAGGGCCACTGCCCCGTGCGTGAAATCGCCACGGAATACCCCGATTTTTGCGAACTGGAAACGTCCATGATCGCCCAGTTGCTGGGCGTGGACGTGCGCAGGCTGTCGACCATGGCCGCCGGCGCGCATGTTTGCACCACACACGTACCGTTGCAGCGCCGCTCAACGGCATCGACCACCACAACTAACCAACAACCGCACGACAAGGAGGGTTGTCATGACTGAGCGCACCGTTCCCGCAGACACCGCGGGTAACAAGCCAGAAGACACCGTGATCTCCGAGATCCTGGAAATGAACCCGGAGCTCGAGGGGATCGGCCAGTACCAGTACGGCTGGGCAGACAAGAATGACGCCGGTGCCTCGGCACGCCGCGGCGTTGACGCCGATGTGGTCCGTGATATCTCGGGCAAGAAGAGCGAACCCGAGTGGATGCTCAACCTGCGCCTGAAGGGCCTGAAGTTCTTCGACCGCAAGCCCATGCCCACGTGGGGCGCGGACCTGTCCGGCATCGATTTCGACAACATCAAGTACTTCGTGCGTTCCACCGAGCAGCAGGCCGGTTCGTGGGAAGAGTTGCCCGAGGACATCCGCAACACGTACGAGAAGCTGGGCATCCCCGAGGCCGAGCGTAACCGCTTGGTTGCCGGTGTGGCCGCTCAGTACGAGTCCGAGGTGGTCTACCACCAGATCCGTGAGGACCTGGAGCGCCAGGGCGTCATCTTCATGGACACCGACACCGCGCTGAAGGAGCACCCGGAGTTCTTCGAGGAGTACTTCGGCACCGTGATCCCGGTGGGCGACAACAAGTTCGCCGCGCTGAACACGGCCGTATGGTCCGGCGGTTCATTCGTGTATGTGCCCAAGGGTGTTCACGTGGACATCCCGCTGCAGGCTTACTTCCGTATCAACACGGAGAACATGGGCCAGTTCGAGCGCACCCTGATCATTGCCGATGAGGACTCCTACGTTCACTACATCGAGGGTTGCACCGCGCCGATCTACAAGACGGACTCCCTGCACTCCGCCGTGGTGGAGATCATCTGCAAGAAGAACGCTCGCGTTCGCTACACGACCATCCAGAACTGGTCCAACAACGTGTACAACCTGGTGACCAAGCGCGCCATTGCACACGAGGGTGCCACCATGGAGTGGGTCGACGGCAACATCGGCTCCAAGGTCACCCAGAAGTACCCGGCCGTCTACATGACCGGTGAACACGCTCGCGGTGAGACCCTGTCCATCGCGTTCGCCGGCGAGGGCCAGCACCAGGACACCGGTTCCAAGATGGTGCACATTGCTCCGAACACCTCATCCTCCATCGTCTCCAAGTCGGTGGCTCGTAACGGTGGCCGTTCCGCGTACCGCGGTCTGGTCCAGGTGCGTGAGGGTGCCAAGCACTCCAAGTCCAACGTGGTGTGTGACGCCTTGCTGGTGGACACCATTTCCCGTTCGGACACCTACCCGTACGTGGACATCCGCGAGGACGACGTCACCATGGGCCATGAGGCCACGGTCTCCCGTGTGTCCGAGGAGCAGCTGTTCTACCTCATGCAGCGCGGTATGGCCGAAGAAGAGGCCATGGCCATGATCGTGCGCGGCTTCGTGGAGCCGATCGCCCGCGAGCTGCCCATGGAGTACGCCCTTGAACTCAACCGCTTGATCGAATTGCAGATGGAAGGATCCGTTGGCTGATATGTCCACAACCGACCAGACCGTACGACACGGTAAAGAAGCCGCCGACAAGGTGGACGGTGTCCCCACGGGTGAGGATCGCGTTGCCATTCCGGGCATGAGCCAGGAAGGTGAGGTCCTCCAGGAGGGCCGCAACCAGGCCGGTGAGCCGGAGATCAAGCACACCAAGCACGGTGACATCTCCGGTGTCCCGGACTCCTCCCGCGCGGGCCGTTTCTCCTCTTACAAGGTGGAAGAATTCCCCAAGCTGACCTCCAAGCTCGAGGACTGGCGGTTCACTCCGCTCAAGCGCCTCAAGGGCCTGGACGAGACTGAGCTGACCGGTGCGGCACCCGCCGTCGAGGTCGTCTCGGGCGAGGGCCAAGTCACCGTGACCACCGTGGGGCGCGACGACGCTCGCATCGGTAAGGCAGGCATCCCGGAGGATCGTGTTTCCGCCAACGCGTGGAGCGCCTTCTCCGAGGCCACCGTCATCTCCGTCCCGGCCAACGTCGAGGCCGATCAGCCGCTGCTGGTCGACATCAACGGTTCGTCGATGGACCCGGCGGCTCAGCACATCGTGATCGAGACCGGTGCCAACTCCAGCGCCCTGGTGGTGCTGCGGCACCGCGGCCAGGCCGTGCTGTCCCAGAACGTCGAGTTCCAGGTGGGCGAGGGCTCCAAGCTGACCGTCGTGTCGATCCAGGAATGGGACGACAACTCGGTGCACGCGTCCGCTCAGCAGGCGAAGATCCAGCGTGACGGTTCCCTGAAGCACGTGCTGATCTCTCTCGGTGGAGATCTGGTGCGCGTCACGCCGTCGACCCGCTTTGCCGCCCAGGGTGGCAACGTGGAAATGTACGGCCTGACCTTCGTGGACGAGGGCCAGCACCTCGAGTCGCGTCTGTTCGTGGACCACTCGCAGCCGCGCTGCCGCTCCCGCGTGACCTACAAGTCCGCACTGCAGGGCGAAAACGCGCACGGCGTGTGGGTGGGCGACGTCCTGATCCGCGCCGAGGCCGAGGGCACCGACACCTACGAGCTCAACCGCAACCTTATCCTGAACGACGGTCCCCGCATGGATTCCGTTCCCAACCTGGAGATCGAAACCGGCCTGATCGCCGGCGCTGGTCACGCATCCACCACGGGTCAGCTGGATGATGAGCACCTCTACTACCTGATGTCTCGCGGTATCCCGGAGGAAGACGCCCGCCGCCTGGTGGTTCGTGGCTTCCTGTTCGAGATCATCCAGCAGATCGGCGTGGAGTCCATCGAGGAACAGCTGCGTAACAGCGTTGAAGAAGAGCTCGCGCGTCACGAGAACTGACTCGTAGACCGCCCACTAAAACTTTTACCCAAGGAGAATCACCGCATGTCTGTATTGGAGATCAAGGACCTCCACGCGTCCGTCATCCTGGACGACGAGACCACCAAGCCCATCCTCAAGGGCGTGAACCTCACCATCAATTCCGGTGAAGTGCACGCGATCATGGGCCCCAACGGTTCCGGTAAATCCACTCTGGCTTCCACCATTGCCGGTCACCCCAAGTTCCAGGTCGATTCCGGGTCCGTGACCCTGGACGGCCAGAACGTCCTGGAGATGTCCGTGGACGAGCGCGCCCGCGCCGGTCTGTTCCTGGCGATGCAGTACCCGGTCGAGATCCCCGGCGTGACGACCTCGAACTTCCTGCGTTCGGCCAAGACCGCGATCGACGGCGAGGCCCCCTCGCTGCGCACCTGGACCAAGGACATGAAGGCTTCCATGGAGAAGCTGAAGATCGATCCGGCCATGATCCAGCGCAACGTCAACGAAGGCTTCTCCGGCGGCGAGAAGAAGCGCCACGAGATCCTTCAGCTGGAGCTGCTGCGCCCGAAGATCGCTCTGCTGGACGAGACCGACTCCGGTCTTGACGTGGATGCGCTCAAGGTCGTCTCCGAAGGCGTGAACCGTGCGCTCACCGAGCAGAACACCGGCATCATGCTGATCACCCACTACACCCGCATCCTGCGCTACATCAAGCCGCAGTTCGTGCACGTCTTCGCGGACGGCCGCATTGTGGACGAGGGTGGCCCCGAGTTGGCCGATCGCCTTGAAGAAGAAGGCTACGACCGCTACATGAGCGTGGCCAAGTAACCAGCTTTCCACCACTTCGCTTGAGGAGGGTTCCATATGAGCGAAACCACCGAGACAGTCACCGCTGAGGCCCCGGGCCCCAACGGTCAGCCGTCCCTGGCCGAGGTCAAGACCGCGTTGGAGAACGTGATCGACCCCGAGCTGGGTGTCAACATTGTTGACCTGGGCCTGCTGTACGGCCTGGTCTACCAGGACGACAATTCGTTGCGCCTGGACATGACCCTGACCACGGCAGCGTGCCCGCTGCAGGACGTGATCGAGGAACAGGTTTCGCAGAACCTGGGAACCATCATCGACGAGTGGCACGTGAACTGGGTCTGGATGCCGCCGTGGGGTCCCGAGCGGATCACCGAGGACGGGCGCGATCAGATGCGCGCCCTGGGCTTCAACATCTAGTCCGGTTCTCAGCAGCGCGAGGGCGCGGGGTCTTTGACCTCGCGCCCTTTCGCGTGCCCGGGCTTTTGGTTCTGTCGACGACGACGCCGCTCGCTTCCTTTCCTGCCTCCCGGTACCTCCGGTGTTAGGTTCGGATTCAAAGACGTGATCTACGAGAGGATGTGGCCGTGGAACGACGACTGCCCCAAATTTCCGAACTCAAGCCGCTCATGCAGTTCGGCAAGTTCAATCCTGACCGCAGGGCCGCTCGGCTCGGGAAGGCTGCCGATATCGAGGCACTCAGGGCGATCGCGCGGCGTCGTACCCCCAAGCCCGCGTTCGACTACGTGGACGGCGCGGCCGGTCTGGAACTGACGTACAAGCGCAGCCGCGAGGCGTTCGAGGCCGTAGAGCTGCTGCCCAAGATCCTGCACGGCACCGCAGAGGCGGATCTCTCGACCGAGATCGCCGGATACCGCAGCGCACTGCCGTTCGGAATCGCGCCCACCGGTTTCACCCGCTTCATGCACAGTGAGGGTGAGATCGGGGGAGTGAAGGCGGCTGCCGAGGCCGGGATCCCGTTCTCGCTCTCGACGATGGGCACCCGCTCGATCGAGGAGGTTCGCGACGCCGCACCGGAGGCCGCCCGCTGGTTCCAGCTGTACCTGTGGCGAGACCACGAGGCCTCCCGGGATCTGATCGTCCGGGCCAAGGCGGCTGGCTACACTAATTTGATCGTTACCGTGGACACTCCCGTGCCCGGTAACCGCCTACGCGATGATCGCAACGGCATGAGCATCCCGCCCAAGCTGACACTCAAGACCGTCCTAGATGCTTCCTACCGGCCCGAGTGGTGGTTCAACTTCCTCACGACCGACTCTCTGAAGTTCGCGTCCTTGGCGGACACCTCCCACATGGTGGGGGAGCTGATCGGCAAGATGTTCGACCCGAGCCTGTCTCTGGAGGACCTCGTGTGGATCCGCGAGGAGTGGGACGGGCAGTTGTTCGTCAAGGGCGTTCTGACCGCCGAGGACGCCCGCCGCGCCATGAGCGTGGGTGCCGACGGGCTGATCGTGTCCAACCACGGTGGACGCCAGCTGGACCGGGCGCCCGTGACCCTGACGAGCTTGCCGGAGATCCGCGCTGAAGTCGGTCCGGCTGTGCCGCTGATCCTGGATTCGGGCATCATGTCCGGCACCGATGTTGTGGCGGCCCTGTGTGCCGGTGCGGACTTCGTGCTGATCGGCCGGGCCTACCTCTACGGCCTGATGGCCGGCGGACAACAGGGGGTCACCCGGGCGATCGAGCTGCTGGAGAAGCAGATCCGCACCAACATGCTGCTCATGGGCGCCGGTTCCATCGCGGACCTCGGCCCCGACTGCATGCGAGCGCCGTGGCTGAACACCTCCCGAGATGAGCGAGCCCTCCTGGACTGACCTCGGCTGACTGGTTCGACTGAGATTGCCGTCTTCTGAGCCTCCATTCTGAGGATTCAGGGCTGACAGAGTGAGGCTTGAGCAGAGGCCTTGGAGTGCGGAGTCTCAGGGGAGGAAAACGTAGCTGCGAAGCGTGAGGTGAGGAAGCTGCACAGATTCGGCGAGGATTCGACGTTTGCCTCCCCTGAGACTGCTCCACTGCATTTCCCTCACATTGGATTTGCTGCACTGGCGGATTCGACGAAACAGTCGTCCGGTATGGACGGACCGACATGCCGACGGGAGCCTTGGAAGGCCCCCGTGCGACGTCGTAGTGAATGTCGGTTTCGAACTGGACGGGCTGTTCTCGCGCTCACGCTTGCTACTAGGCGCGAACGACATCTCGATCCGGACTGGCGGACATGGCTGCGTTGGTCGCGGCCGGCCGGGTGCGGGGCCAGGTCCAGGCGTACCGCAGGACGAGGATGAGAAGGATGACTTCCAGTGCGACTCCCAGGCAGTAGAAATACATCCAGGACCCGCCGAACTCGCCCACCGCGTTGAAAGCGGCGAAGGGGATTTGTACCGAGGCGGCAATCAAGTTGGCGATGCGACTGGCCCGAGCGGGCAGGATTGTCGACAGGACGACCATCAAGATCGGGATCGCCAAGAGAGACAGCGCCGTGATGGCCCAGGTCTGGGTGATGTCGAGTCGCCAGACGGTACCCGCCAGGATGTCAGTGACCACTCCGGGCTTGTAGAACGCGAGAATGTCCACGTAGACGTACAGGAACATGAAGCTGGTCCACGCTGCAGCGAGCTTGAATCTGACCGGGACGCGCTGCTCGTCCAAGGCGGTGGTGGGGTGATGTGTTCTCATGACGGGCTCCGTTGTGGTGGTGTGGATCGGTAGTTCCAGAGTCGCTGAGTCCGTCGGCGGGCACATCGGCCCGGAGGTCGGAGTTGGCCCGGCCGATGGCACGGCGAGGCCCTCGTACTTTCGGCCGATCCGCCCCTGCCGCGCTGTCTCTAGACTGGATGAATGGTGACCAAGGCGCTGCACGCGTTGTGGGCCGAGCCTCGACAGGCGAACCCTCCTCAGAGGGTGTGGCGGGACTGGGCACTCTTCGCGGTGTTCGTCGCGTGGACTGTGGTGGAGGTGGTGCTCCGCCAGGACCTTCTCCCGCTCCCGCTGGTGCTCCCCGCCATGTTCGTAATCCTCACGCCCCTGTGGTGGCGCCGCACTCACCCACTGGCGACAGTTGCTATTTCTTTCGGAACGCTGATCGCCTTCGACGTCGCGAGGATCCTCACCGGCGAGGCGGCCTATCTGCCGGGGAGCATCTCGGGCGTGCTCGTCTTGGCCTACGCGTTGTTCCGCTGGGGATCCGGCCGCGAGGCGACGATCGGACTGGGGGTCATCCTGGTCTGGTTGGGTATCACCAGGGTCGCTGACGCGACCAGTACGCCGGATGCGGTGGCTGCCTTCGCCTTCTTCCTGTTCGCCGCAGCCCTGGGCGCTGCCATTCGCTACTACGCGTATACGCGTGCCCGGGACATCGACCAGGCCAAAGCTCGGGAGCGCGAACAGCTGGCGCGGGATCTCCACGACACGGTCGCCCACCACGTCTCCGGGATCGTCATCCAAGCCCAGGCCGGCCGGGCCGTCGCCACGTCCCACCCCGAGCGTGCCACCGAGGTCCTTGCCGTCATCGAAGAGGCCGCCTCGCGAACCCTGACCGAGTTGCGCAGCATGGTCGGTGTCCTGCGCACCACTGAGGGCGCGGACTTGGCGCCACGCCGGGGCGTGGCGGACCTGGGGCAGCTCACGGGTGAAACTGACGGAGGGCCACAGATCGACATCGAGCTGTCCGGTGATCTCGACGATCTCAGCCCGGCGGTCGGGGCGGCGCTTTACCGCTTGACCGAGGAGTCCGTCACGAACGCGAGACGGCACGCACGCTATGCGACGCGGGTGGCCGTGCGCGTCGTCGGCGACGCCGAGCATGTGCAGTTAACGGTAGATAACGACGGCGCTCTGGGCACGGTCGGCGGCAACCCATCCGGTTACGGCCTGGTCGGCATGCGCGAACGCGTCAAGCTGCTGGGTGGCACGTTCGACGCCGGCCCCAACGCGAGCGGTGGCTGGCGAGTCGAAGCGACGCTGCCCAAGAAGGGTGTTTCCCCATGACCATTCGGGTACTCATTGCCGACGATCAGGACATCGTGCGCACCGGCCTGACCATGCTGCTCAACGCCCAGCCGGACATCGAGGTCGTGGGCGCAGCCAGCGATGGGCGACAGGCGGTTCGTCTAGCGCGTGAGCTGCGCCCGGACGTGTGCCTGTTCGACATCCGCATGCCACTCATGGACGGAATCGAAGCCACGCGCCAGCTCGCCGGACCGGAGGTCGCCGACCCCCTGCCGATCGTCGTGATCACCACTTTCGACCTGGACGAGTACGTCCATGGCGCGTTGAAGGCCGGTGCTCGAGGGTTCCTACTCAAGGATGCAGGTCCCGTGCTGCTGTCCCAGGCGATTCACGCGGCAGCAGACGGTGATGCTCTGATTGCTCCGAGCGTCACGGTCCGCCTCCTCGCCACGTTTGCACGGTCGCATCAGGAGTCGCCCGCGCAACCGATAGAGCCGCTCACCTCGCGTGAGGAGCAAGTGCTCCTCACGGTGGCGCACGGCCGAACCAACAGCGAGATCGCGGACGAGCTCCACATCAGTCCCAGCACCGTGAAGACCCATTTGGCCAGCCTCATGCGCAAGCTTGACGCACGTAATCGGGTCGAACTCGCGATGTGGGCTCATGAGACCGGCCGCACGTGAGAATCGAGCAGACTAGCTTTGCATCCCCGCCGGGCGATCCAGGTTGCGCGCGCGGAAGGTATCGCACTGCTTGATGTCACCGGTTTGGTAGCCGGTCAGGAACCAAGCCTGTCGCTGCGCCGAGGAGCCGTGGGTGAAGGACTCGGGGTTGGCCCGGCCCTGGGTGGTTTCCTGGATCCGGTCGTCGCCGATGACCTCTGCAGCGTTGAGCGCGTCGGCCAGCTGTTCCTTGGTGATCGGTTCCAGGCTTACGCTGCCGCCGGGCTGGGACGCGTGGTGGGCCCACATGCCGGCATAGCAGTCGGCCTGCAGCTCCACCCGCACGGCACCGGAGTCGGCACCCTGCGGGTCCTGTTGGGCAATACCCAAGTTGCCCTGCAGGTTCTGGATGTGGTGGCCGACCTCGTGCGCCATCACGTACTCCTGCGCCAGGGCATTGGCACTCGCACCGAAGCTCTCGCGCATCTGGTCGAAGAAGCCGACGTCCAGGTACACGGACGTGTCGGCCGGGCAGTAGAACGGGCCCACCGCAGCCGATGCCTGGCCGCAACCGGATTGTTCCACACCTTCGTAGAGCATCACACCGGGGCGCTGGTACCGTTCGCCGGTGGCCTCGGGATAGTAGGCACCCCAGAATTCATTGAGGGAGTTGACGGTGGCGATCTGACGGCAGTCGTCGTAACGATCGGCATCGGCTCCGGTCTGGCAACGTTCGGCCAGCTCGCGGTCCTGTTCCTCCACGCTGGTGATCGAGCCCTGCTGCTGTTGCTGCTGGCCACCACCGGTCACCATGTCGATGCCGTCCTGGCCGAACAGCAAACCCGCCACGACCAGCAGGATGATGCCGCCCAGGCCACCACCGACCGCCACGCCACGGCCACCGCGTCCGCCGCCGGACCCTACCTGCGACGTATCCAGTCGCGAGTTGTCATTGAAACTCATGAGGGAAGCATAAGTCGCACCCGTGCGTTTCCGGTCGTGTCGCGCGTCAGAAATTTACGACGCCGCCCGGTCACGGTTCCGAGCACGAGCGAGACAACGCGGCGACCACCCGCGTCTAGAACCATGTGGTCCGGTGTTCTGACAAAAATGGGCTCAACATTTGTCAGAGCACCGGATGAAATGGTGCGCGGTGCCCGCCGCGGGTTAATCCAAGCCGCGGGCCGCGAGCGCCTCACCGGTCTGTTGCGCGTAGTTCACGGTCGCAATGGTTGCGGGGGTGACCAGGCGGACGGGGTTGGCGCGGATGGTGCGGGCGGTGGCGGCGTCGCGCAGTTCGCCCAGGCAACCGAACAGCCAGGGGACCGAGCGGATCATGAGCGAGACCGCCAGGCCGATGCGCTCGGTGTTGACCGCGAACCAGGAGAGCGGCGTGCACACCCACACCAGGCCGTCGATGAGTCGGGGGAGCGGCGTGGTGCTGATGAGTAATCGCGAGAGACTGACGACCGCGAGTAAGGACAGCACGATGGACGCCGCCCGAGCCGGCCCGTTGAAAATCAGGTGGTAACCGCCCAGCAGAATCACCAGGAACAGCAGCGGACGCAACGACGCCGCCCAGCGGTGCAGTCCCAGCCCGCTCACCACGGACGCAAGCCCGGTGAGCGCCAAAACCGCGAGCGAGAACTGCCAGTCACGGATCAGCATCACCGTGATACACAGCCCCAGGATCAGCACGGCCTTCAGGGCCAGGGGGCAGCGATGCAACAGGGAGCGCCCGGGGACGTAGGTTCCCAGGAGGTCGTCGCGACGCACCTTTCGTCTCATAAAGATTGCCAATCCGCGAAGCCGTTGGCGCACCAGTTCTTGTACTGGGGAATCATCTCGGCCGGCGGCCCCTGAGCAATGATCCGGCTCTCGTGCACCACGGCTACGTGTTGTGCAGTTGAGGCCAGATCCAGGTCATGGGTGCTGATCAGCTGCTGTTGCCCCAGGTTGTCGAGCAGATCGATGAGTTTGAGCTGATTCCGCAGGTCCAGCAGTGTGGTGGGTTCATCCAGGATCAACACTTGGGGTTCGGCGGCCAGCACCGCTGAGAGCGCGACGAGCTGCCGCTCACCGCCGGAGAGATCAAACACACTGTGGTGAGCACGGTGCTCCAGCCCCATCCGGACCAACCACTCGCGAGCCCTCTCGGTCCGTTCCTGGCGATCGGGCACGTGGCGGCGCAACGACAGCTCAATGTCCTCGATGGGAGTGGGCATGAGGATCTGTGACGCCGGATCCGTGAACACAAAACCCACCGCCGCACGCGCCTCCCGGGGGAATGCCACAGGGTCGATGCTGTTGACCCGAACCACCCCGGATTGCGGCACCACCAGTGCGTTGAACAGCCGCAGCAGGGTGGATTTACCGGAGCCGTTGAGACCGATCACCGCGGTGCGCGGTTCCCTGAACTCACAACTGACACGGTCGAGCACAGTGAACGGTCCCGTGGGGGAGTCCACGGTGAGGGTCACGTTGGCGCAGTAGAACGACCCCGGGGATGCTTCGGGCACCAGGGGGTCGTAGCGAGACGATCCTGACTTGCGAGTCATGTATTAGAGAACGGCCCCGGCCATGCGCGGGAAGGCACGATGCACGGCCACGGCAATCAGCGCGGCGGCGGCAGCTTTAATCAGATCACCGGGAATGAACGCCAAGTCAGCGATCACCGCGGCGTTCAAACTCAGGCCACCCACCAGCATCATGCCGATGACACCCAGCACGTGGGACAGGATCAGTCCGGCCACACCGGCCAGGAACAGTTTGATACCCAGCCCGCGGCGCTTGTCGGGCGTGGCGGAGGTGGAGCCGGAGCGGCGTCGTACGCGTTCCTCACGAACGGAACGGTGCGCCAAGAAGCCGACCAGGGCGGCGGCCAACGGGAACGAGAGCAGATAACCGACCGAGGGACCGGCCAGCACGCCCGGGCCGCCCACGAAACCCGCGAAGATCGGCACGCCCAGCAGACCAACCACCACGTATAGGGCGATGGCCAGGAACGCGCGCCAGCCACCCAGGATCATGCCGGTCAGGAATACGGCGAGGGTCTGGAGGGTGATGGGCACCCCGAGCACGCCCACGGGGATGGCCGGGGCCAACGCCAGAACACTGGTCAGCGCGGCGAAAACCGCGATATTGGCTAGGTCGAAGGAGTTGATTTTCCGGGGGGAACCTGTGGTTTCGCTCATGTTCACGGAGTCTAGTTCAGCCAGCGGGCTACCGCGGCTAGACTGGGTCGGTGCCCCGCAGGTTCGGGGCATCTCGTTTGCCCCCTCATGTCTTTGGAAAGGCCTCTCCCTCTTGATCACCGTTACAAACCTCGAACTGCGCGCCGGAGCTCGCCTGCTCATGGACGAAGTCAATTTCCGGGTGGATCGCGGGGACAAGGTCGGCCTGGTGGGCCGCAACGGAGCAGGCAAAACCACCATGACCAAGGTCCTCGCGGGTCAGGCATTACCGGCCGCCGGGGACGTGACGAGTACGGGCACCATCGGCTACCTGCCACAGGACCCCAAGGTCGACGATATGAACCAGCTCGCTCGCGACCGCATCCTCTCCGCCCGCGACCTGGCCGGGGTCACGGCCAAGTTGCGTCAGGCCGAGCAGGACATGGCTTCCGAGGACGACGCCGTGCGGTCCAAAGCCATGCGACGTTACGATCGCATCGAGACCGAGTTCCTCGCCGGTGGCGGTTACGCCGCTGAGTCCGAGGCAGCCACCATCACGAGCAACCTGAATCTGCCCGGGCGCGTGCTCGAGCAACCGTTGCACACGCTCTCCGGTGGTCAGCGCCGTCGTGTGGAGCTGGCCCGTATCCTGTTCTCGGACGCGGACATCATGCTCCTGGACGAGCCCACCAACCACTTGGACCACGACTCCATCGTGTGGCTGCGCGAGTTCCTGAAGAACTACCAGGGCGGCGTGCTCATGATCTCCCACGATGTTGAGCTCATGAACATGGTGGTCAACAAGGTGCTGTACCTGGACGCGAACCGCTGCGTGATCGACGTGTACAACATGTCGTGGAAGAACTACCTCCAGCAGCGCGAACAGGACGAGGCCCGCCGCAAACGCGAGCGCCAGAATGCGGAGAAGAAGGCCGGTGTCCTCATGGACCAGGCCAATAAGATGCGCGCCAAGGCCACCAAGGCTGTGGCCGCCCAGCAAATGATCCGCCGCGCCGAACGCTTGATGGCCGGACTCGAAGGCGAGCGCCAGCAGGACAAGGTCGCCGCGATCCGCTTCCCTAAGCCCGCCGACTGTGGCAAGACCCCGCTCACCGCGGAGGGACTGTCCAAGTCCTACGGCTCGCTGGAGATCTTCACGGACGTGGATCTGGCCATCGACCGCGGTTCCCGCGTGGTGGTGCTCGGCCTCAACGGTGCCGGTAAGACCACGCTGTTGCGCATGCTCGCCGGCCAGGCCGAACCGGACACCGGTAAGGTGATCGCCGGACACGGGCTCAAGCTGGGTTACTTCGCGCAGGAGCACGACACCCTGGACACCAGCCGCACCGTGCTGGAAAACATGAAGACCGCCGCACCGGAACTCCATGACACCCAGGTGCGCACCATCCTCGGTTCGTTCTTGTTCCAGGGCGACGACGTCGATAAGCCCGCCGGCGTGCTCTCCGGTGGCGAGAAGACGCGATTGGCGCTGGCAACGTTGGTGGCGTCGTCGGCGAATGTGCTGCTGCTCGATGAGCCCACTAACAACCTGGACCCGGCCTCGCGCCGGGAGATCCTCAACGCGCTGCACAACTACGAGGGCGCCGTGGTTCTGGTGTCCCACGATGAGGGCGCGGTGGAAGCACTTGAGCCCGAGCGCGTGGTCATGCTGCCGGACGGCATCGAGGACTTGTGGAGCCAGGAGTACCAGGATCTGATCTCGCTGGCCTAGGCCGTCAGCTCCGTCGCTGGGACTCGAGAGCGTCCAACAGGGCGTCCTCTTCGTCTTCGTTGGTCACGGCGTTGGTTCGGCGGTTCTTCTTGGGCCGGTACAGAGACTTGAGGTGGGCGGGCATGTCGTCGGCCATCTGAAGCTCGCGGATGATCAGTTCCTCGTCCACGTCGCCGGTGTAGTTGCCCTCGGCGTCGTAGTACTGCGCCAGCTTGCGTTGGACCTCGGCCGAGTAGGCGCGGTCCCATTCCTCGTTGCGCACGTGCTGCCGGGCTGCGTAACCGAAGGCCACGAACACCAGGAACGCGAACGCATACCACTGCAGAGAGTAGGAAAGGTGCGGGCCGTAATTGATTTCGGGCTTGGCCGGGGCCGCCGGTCGTTCAGCGGCGGGCGGGTCTTCCGAGGCCAGCAGTCCGTAACCGCCCGTGGCTATCGGGTAATCCAGTTGCTCCTCGAGCAGTCCAAGGTCGATGGACGCGATTTGGCCTTCCGGTGCACCGCGGTCCACGGACACTTCACCCGGACGCAAGCGGACCGTGGCCGTCACGTCACCTGAAGGAGGCTGGGGGATCACACCCGGCATGCCGTTGGCGCCGTCGCCGGTGGGCACCCAACCGCGGTTGATGACCACCGTTCGGCCGTCATCGGCGCGGAAGGGAACGAGCACTTCGTACCCCACGCGACCGTCCTGCGGGCGGTTGCGGACGAGCGTGGTGTCCTGAGGCAGATATTGCCCTTCCAAGGTCACCGGCTGCCAGGTCTGGCTCTCGTCATAGTCCTCGAACAGGGGTAGGCCCTCGGCGGGGCTGAGTGCGGGAGCGTCGTAGTTGTTTTCGATCTTGTCGTTTTCCACGACCAAGTAATCGTTGCGGGACATCTGCCACTGAGCGAGGAACGCGCACACGATGGCGGCGACCACGCACATGAGGAACCAGCCGATCCAGGTGCCGGAGAAGAGGAACGAGTACTTGCGCATCAGACCTGGTCCTCCGAGGCTTTGAACGGCTCGGTGGCCTTGAGGAAATCACGCTGGGTCAGGAAATCGCTCAGGTATTCGCGGTGGTCATCGCATGCGAGCCACACTTTACGGCGGTCGGGCGTGTGCACCTTGGGGTTGTTCCAGAGCAGTTGCCATTGGGCGTCGCGGCCACAGCCGCGGCGGGAGCACTGGGGAACTTCGGGATGTTCCGTGGAGTCCTTGGCCGGTTTCGGGGAGCCCCCGTTGGGACTCAGGGAACCCAGCAGATCAAATTCCACGGTGCCATTACTCCTTGGTGTGACTGACGTTCGGTGCTCGGACGGTGGCCGGGGCTTAATTGCGTGATGTGCCCATTCGTTTATACGTGATGGCCTTGGGCGGTTCATGGGTGCGGTATTCGCCGTCCACCACCACGGTCTCCGGGTTCTCGGGCTTCGCCTGGGTCTCGGCGGTGGTCGGTAGTTCGGTGCGCTGGGGCGGGCGGTAATACGTGCTGGTGCGTTCGGACCGGTCTGCACCGCGGTTGGCCATCATCACGGCGATCCAAGGGAGCACAGCCGCACCGATGCACAGCAGGATGCGCACCCACAGGATGTCGATCACCACCACGCCAATAATGCACACGATGCGCAAACCCTGTTGCAGGGCATACACCTTCATGCGGTGGGACATGTCCTGCGTGTGGGGGCCCGCCGCCGAAGTAATCGAGTGAACTCCGGTGGTGTCTCGCGTATGCGTGTGCGTGCGTGACATGTGAACAGATCCTTGGAAGTCAGTGGCCGGAAATCCCAGACGCAACATGGTGCCACGGGTTCCGGGGAGCGCGCTGGGCGCTTCCGTTAATTGTCTCACCGTTGGGCTAACTCCCCAAGTGACGACGTCCAGTTCTGTCGGTGTCCGGCTAGGATGGCTTGTCAGTTCGTTACTAGATTGTTACCCGGCGTTGCCTCTGCCGCGCCGTCCTGTCGATGAAAGGTTCACCATGGCTGATCAGCCCAACACCGAAGGCGCCCGCACCGTACTGGTCACGGGAGGCAACCGCGGCATCGGCCGCGCCATTGCCGAAGCGTTCGTGGCCGCAGGCGACAACGTGGTGGTCACCTCCCGTTCCGGCGATGATGGGCCCGACGGCGCTTTCACCGTCCAAGCGGACGTCACCGATTCCGCCTCGGTGGACATCGCGTTCAAGCAGATCGAAGAGAAGTACGGCCCCGTGGAGGTGCTGGTGGCCAATGCAGGTGTCACCAAGGACACACTGCTGCTGCGCATGAAGGAAGCAGACTTCCAGGATGTCATCGACACGAACCTCACCGGCGCGTTCCGCGTGGTGCAGCGCGCCACCAAGGGCTTCATGCGCCTGAAGAAGGGCCGCATTGTCCTGATCTCTTCCGTGGTCGGTTTCACCGGTGCGCCGGGCCAGGTCAACTACGCATCCTCCAAGGCCGGAATGGTGGGCATGGCTCGCGCCATCACTCGTGAGCTCGGTGCCCGCGGGGTGACCGCCAACGTGGTGGCCCCCGGTTACATCGACACCGCCATGACCGACGCCCTGAGTGATGAGGTCAAGGCCGAGTATCTGTCCATGATCCCGGCCAGCCGCTTCGGTAAGCCCGAGGAGATCGCCAAGGCCGTTCGTTGGATTGCCTCCGACGACGCCGCCTACATTTCCGGCGCTGTCATCCCTGTGGACGGCGGCTTGGTCATGGGACACTGACTCCCAAGACAGTCTTCAACAGCGCAGCGTGACAAAGGAGAACCGCATGAGCTCAGTGGCAGGCAAAACCGTAGTTATTACGGGTTCCTCGCGAGGGGTGGGCGCAGACACCGCCAAGATTCTGGCAGGGGAGGGCGCGAACGTCGTCGTCAACTATCGCCAGAAGGCCCCCCGCGCCAACAAGGTGGTCAAGGAAATCACCGAGGCCGGCGGCAAAGCCATTGCGGTCCAGGCCGATATGACCGATGTGGAGTCGCTGCGTGGCCTGTTGCAGGCCGGTGTGGACGAGTTCGGCGGCGTGGACATCCTGATCCTCAACGCCTCCGGCGGCATGGAATCCGACATGGGCGAGGATTACGCGCTGCGCCTGAACCGGGACGCTCAAAACGATGCCCTGACCGAGGGACTCAAAGTTCTGCCCGAGGGCGGCCGCGTGGTGTTCGTGACCAGCCACCAGGCGCACTTCATCAACGACGTGGAAACCATGCCCGAGTACGAGGCCGTGGCCAAGTCCAAGCGCGCCGGCGAGGACACACTGACCGCTCGAGTGCCCGAAATGGCCGAGCAGGGTGTGAGCTTCGTGGTCGTCTCCGCGGACATGATCGAAGGCACCGTGACCGCCACGCTGCTCAACCGTGCCCGCCCGGGTGCGCTCGAGGAGCGCCGTGAATCCGCCGGCAAGCTCTACTCGGTCAACGAGTTTGCTCAGGAGATCGCCAAGATGGTCTCTGCAGACGTCGAGACCGGCCACGTGGAACTCGTGGGTGGCGCCGAGGACTTCCTGGCCCAAGCCGGCAAGTAAATTACCTGCGCTGCAGCAGTGCCGCCTGTCCGTGAAAACGGGCAGGCGGCACACTGCTTTCCGGGGTCCTCGTGTGTTTTCGAGTCTGGCTCTCATCTGTGGTAAGTTACTTCTCGTTGCCAACGGCCACGTGAGGTCTCCCGAGTCCTCAATTCGTAGTCGTGACACCTGCGCGGGTGGCGGAATAGGCAGACGCGCTAGCTTGAGGTGCTAGTCCTCGTATTAGAGGGTGGGGGTTCAAGTCCCCCCTCGCGCACAGGATGAAAATCCCCGTTCGACTGGGTCGAACGGGGATTTTTCTTGCTCTGGGAGCGCCGGTGTCCCGCGTATTAAGTTACAGCCGAGTCTGAATAGCCAGGTCGCTGAGCATCTCAGCGTCCTTTGACTTGCGGTGGTCGCCCTCACGCTTCTGCGTGTCCCATACTTAACGAGTGCCTCAGAAAACATTGACGGTTGGTCTCATGGCCGACCCAGGCCTCCCTGAAGCAGTTGCTCGGTCAGTTGTCTCACTGGTGAATCGGGATCTGAACCAGCTGACGCAGGCGGATTCCGTTGAGTGGTCGGTGGAAGTCAGCCGGGATACCCTGCCGTTGACCGAGCAGAACGAAATCCACTTGCTCGATCGGGCGCCAGGTCTCAGAGATGCCCACGGTTGGGACTACATGGTCTATCTGACCGACCTTCCGCGTTCCTTGGACAACAACTCACTAGTGTGTGAGGTCGATGTCACCGGCAATGCCACGTTGCTTTCCCTCCCTGCCCTGGGAGCGGTGCACGTGAAATCCAGGGCGCGCAGGGTGCTCACTGAACTGGTCATTGCCATGGCGGAGGAGTCGCCGGGCAAATACACCACGGGCTATCCCCGCGGATTCAGCCGTCGGAACTGGCAGAAGGTTCAGCGAGAAGGGGATGAGGAGAACTACGAAATCATCCTCCGAGGCGCTTTCAGCCGTCCTCGTCTTCTGGCGGGCATGGTTCGAAGTAATCGGCCCATGCGATTGCTGCCGGCCCTGTCCAGTTCGGTCGCGACCGCCGTGGCCACCGGTGGCTTCGGCATTTTCTACGCGTCCATCTGGAACATGTCGGATGCGCTCTCCACCCCTCGAATGGCAGCGATCAGCGTGTTCGTGGTGGCCGCCTTCGCCACCTGGCTCATCGTTCACAACGGGCTATGGGTCTCTTCAGAGTCGGCGGGTGGCCGAATACGCAGCGGCTTGGACAACGCGGCAACAGTCCTCACCGTGGGAATCGGCGTTGCCTCCATGTACCTGGTTTTGTGGGCCATCCTGTTTGCCGTGACCTTGGCAGTGGTCAATGCGGAGTACTTGGCAGGCGACATCGGCCACCCGGTGAACCTCTTGGACTATCTGGATATAGCCTGGCTCGCCTCCGCACTGGGCATGATGGGCGGAGCCATGGGGTCCAATTTCGACAAAGAAAGCGACATCCGCGAAGCCACCTACACCCGTCGCGAATATACGCGCCGGAAAATGGCCGAGCGCGAGGAGAACCAGGATTGAATTCGACTGGTCCCACTGAAGGAGCAGACAGGCGGAATCCGCCAACGGCGGTTCTGCGACATCCGGTCCGCTCTCTAATAGGGAGGGGCCAATTACGGCGGGACTTTGATTAGGAACCCGGCAGGCCCTTAGCGCTGCCGGGGTTCTCTCCCCGCTGAGCGTCCATCATGCGGGCGTTGTTCATGCTTTTCAGCCCCGAGGCGATGATCGTGGTCCCGACGATCGGCGCGAAGATCCACGCCGCCGGGTACCAGTGGAACAACATGACCAGCCCGACCGCCCAGAAGAGCAGGCCGGTGAACCAGCTGAACCAGAGACCGGGCTGAGCCTGGGTCACATAATCGAGATGGTCCGGCAGAGGCTCAGGATCCCCGTTCACCAACTGATCAGCGAGTTTCCGGCTGTGGACCGAGTAGATGACGTAGCAGGCCGTGCCGGTCAGCAGCCCCACAGCCAGGTTGGACAACCAGTATCCACCGATTGCCACGAGAGCCTGCATGGATGCTTTGAACTGGTCGGCGATCCAGTCATCCAGGAAAACCGAGACGAAAAAGTAGGTCCCGAAGATCAGTATCCAGCGCCAGACCGGTTCGCGGTTCGGCTTGGTACCGTCCCTCATCAAGACCCACCTTTGCTCGTGATGATCGAACAGTAACGAGCGGTTCGTATCCCTGTCCACGCCCTCGAGCAGCTAGACCCGTCGGGTACACATACAAGCTCGGCTGAACCGATCAACCGAAAGGTTGATTTCGGCTGTGCAACACGGGTGATCAGCCTGGTGAGCAATTAGACTGCAAGGCGGACGCCGCATACGTGGCGCGTACGTTCACGGCGCCGGGCGCCCGATCTCCCCTGAGCTGGGGTGCCCCGTGGCATCAGATGACAGGTGAATAATGCCCTCCACTGATACCCGGTCCTCACACGCCAAGAAACGCAGCGGTTCAAAGCCCGGTGCCGTTCGATGGGTCATTCCCATCGTGTTGGTCCTGGCGTGGCTGGGTGTCATGGGTGTGGGTGGACCCACTTTCGGCAAGATCTCGGACGTGGTCACCAACTCCCAGGCGGACTTCCTGCCGGTGGACGCACAGGCCACCGAGGTCCAGGACCGCATTGGGGATTTCAGTGACTCCGAGGGCATCCCCGCCATCATCGTGGCGGAATCAGAGGACGAGATTTCCCGGGCCCAGATTCGGGATCTGGGGGAAACGACCCAGGGATTGACCGACATTGAGCAGGTCACCCAGGTTTCGCCTCCCATCCCGTCGGAGGACGGCCAAGCCGTAGAAATCATTGCCCTGGTGGACGCGGAATCGGACACGGCCACCGTGGTGGAAGAAATCCGTTCCGAGCTCGGCACTGACAGCGAAGACGGCCTCAACATTGCCGTCACGGGCCCCGCCGGCTTGGTGGCGGACCTCAGCGGCGCGTTCGCCGGCATCGACGGTCTGCTTCTGATCGTCGCCCTGGTCGCGGTGCTGGTGATCCTGGTTCTGGTGTACCGCTCACCGATCCTTCCGTTCCTCGTCCTGATCACCTCCATGGCCGCGTTGTGCGGTGCGATCCTCACCGTGTACTGGCTGGCCAAGGAAGAATTCATCACCCTGAGCGGCCAGACGCAGGGCATCCTCTCCATCATCGTGATCGGCGCGGCCACCGACTACGGCCTGCTGTACACCGCACGGTTCCGCGAAGCTCTGCACCAGACCGAATCCCGTTGGCATGCCACACGCGTCGCCTGGAAGGGCACGTTCCCCGCGGTCATGGCTTCCGGTACCACCGTGATCGCCGGCCTGTTGTGCCTCCTGCTGTCGGCACTTGAATCCAACCGCGCGCTCGGCCCGGTGACCGCAATCGGCGTCGTCTTCGCCATCCTCGCCGGCCTGACCCTGCTGCCGGCCCTGCTGGCGATCTTCGGCCGCGTGGCCATGTGGCCGCGCATTCCCAAGGTGGAGACCGTCCCCGAGGCCCACGAGCAGGCCGACGACCTCGAGCACAAGAAGGGCCTGTGGCCCGCCGTCGCACGCCTGGTGGACCGCAAGTCCCGCACCGTCTGGATCGTGTGTGCGGTCGGTCTGGGCATTGCCGCGGTCGGCGCGTCCCAGCTGGACGCCGGTGGCGTACCCGAATCCGAATTCGTCCTGGGCGAGTCCGAGGCCCGCGACGGCCTGGCCATCATCGATCGCCACTTCCCGGGCGGCGCCGGTGACCCCACGTACGTGCTCGCCTCAGAGGAGCACGGCGAGGCGGTCGCGGAGAAGCTCGACGCTGACGACGACGTCGCTTCGGTCGCCTTCAACGCCAAGGACTCACCGAGCGGGACCATTCCGTTCCCCGCCCCGCAGGCCGGTCCGCTGGCCGACGCTGAACCCACCGAGGACAACGGCCAGGTGCTCATCCAGGCCACACTGACCTACAACACCGACTCCGCCGAGGCCCAGGGCGCCGTCGAGCGTCTGCGCGGCGAGTTGGCCGAGGTCGATCCGAACGTCTTGGTCGGTGGCACCACTGCCGTCCAGCTGGACACTATTTCCGCAGCCGAACGCGACCGGGCCCTGATCATCCCCATCATCCTGGTAGTGATCCTGCTGATCCTGATCGTGTTGTTGCGCAGCATCTTGATGCCCGTCCTGTTGGTGGCCACCACCGTGCTGTCGTTCCTGTCCGCATTGGGTGTCGCCTGGGCCGTGTTCGAGCTGTTCGACATCAACCAGGCTGACCCCACGGTGCCGCTGTTCAGCTTCGTGTTCCTGGTGGCACTGGGCATCGACTACAACATCTTCTTGATGAGTCGAGTCCGCGAAGAAGTGGTGCAGATCGGTCACCGCAAGGGCGTGCTGGTGGGCCTGGTGACGACCGGCGGCGTGATCACGGCCGCGGGCGTGGTGCTCGCGGCAACGTTCGCCGCGCTGGCCGTGCTCCCCATTCTGTTCCTGGTGCAATTGGCCATCATTGTGGCCATCGGCGTTCTGATGGACACCGTGATCGTGCGTTCGCTGCTGGTGCCCGCTCTGGCCTTGGACATCGGTCCCAAGTCTTGGTGGCCGTCCGGTGCAGGCTCGCCCGGTAAGCACCGTAAAGTCGAAACTTCTACGGTCGGGTAATTTTATGCCCGTCCGCCACGATGACTAGACTGCACCTCATGCCCCAGAAGCTCGCTGTCGTTGCGTTTGCCGTGTCTCCCGAGGAGGGGGCCACCGAATCCGTGTTGGATCTGATCGAGCGCTCCGGTGGAGACGTCGAGTCGCACAACTGGGTGCGAGTCACAGAGTCGGCCTCGGATGGTCAAGCCACGGACGTGGAAGGTTACAACGCCCTTACCGTCCATGCCGTCGCTCCATCCGTCGACCACCTGCGTAATGCGCTTCAACCAAACCGGCGGGAACAGCTGCTGCCCGGTGTGGATCTCAACGTGATCGATGCGCGCTGGTTCGACAACTCGCGCCGCAAGCTACTGGTCACGGACGTGGATTCCACGCTGATCCGCCAGGAAGTCATTGAGATGCTGGCCGCGCACGTGGGTCTCGAGTCTGAGGTTGCAGCGGTTACCGAGCGTGCGATGCGCGGTGAGATCGACTTCGAGCAGTCACTGCGTGAGCGTGTGGCCGTTCTCAAGGGTCTGCCGGCATCGGTTATCGATGAGGTTTCGTCGTCCGTGCGGTTGTCTCCCGGTGCCACGGTCCTGGTCAAGACCCTGCTCGGCTCCGGCCACGCGGTGGCTGCGGTATCCGGTGGGTTCAACCAGATCCTGGACCCCCTCGCCGAGAAATTGGACCTGACGCGAGCCGCGGCCAATACCCTGGACATCGAGGACGGTAAGCTGACCGGTCGCGTGACCGGCGGCGTCGTCGACCGCGAAGCCAAGGCTCGTCTGCTGAGCCAGTGGGCAGAGGAACTCGAGGTCGCCCCGGAAGATGTCATTGCGGTCGGCGACGGCGCCAATGATATCGACATGTGTCGCGCCGCGGGACTGTCGGTGGCTTATCGTGCGAAACCGGCCCTGCGCGACGTCGCCGATACGCAGCTGAGCATCCCCAATCTGGATGCCCTGCGCTTCTTCGTGGATCTGTGACCGCAAGTGCCCGTCTCCACGGTGTGCCCGCATGCCGGTGACCGCCCGCTCACGTTAGAGTTGCGAGCATGAGTGCTGTGCTGGAATTGGTGGACGTCAGTGTCGTCCGTGGCGAGAAAACCCTGTTGGATTCGGTGGACTGGACCGTCCAGGACGGGGAGCGTTGGGTCATTCTCGGCCCCAACGGAGCCGGCAAATCCACGTTGCTGTCGATCGCTGCTGCGCGGCTGCACCCCACGACCGGCATGGTCGACATTCTTGAAGAGATCCTGGGCGCGGTGGACGTGTTCGAACTGCGCCCGCGCATCGGCGTCAGCTCCGCGACTCTGGCCACTCAGATCCCGAACGCGGAGACCGTCCGCAACGTGATCGTGACCGCCGCCTATGGCGTCACGGGTCGCTGGCGCGAAGAGTACGACGAGTTCGACGACGCCCGCGCCGTCGAGCTGCTCGAGAGCTGGGGGCTCGCCGAGCTCGCCGAGCGGCGCTTCGGCACGCTCTCCGAAGGTGAGCGCAAGCGAGTGTTGATCGCCCGCGCGCTCATGACCGACCCCGAACTGTTGCTCCTCGATGAGCCGGCCGCCGGTCTGGACGTGGGCGGCCGCGAGAAGCTGGTCGCACGCCTGGACGAGCTCGCGAAGGATCCGTCCTCGCCGGCCATCGTGATGGTCACCCACCACCTCGAAGAGGTCCCGGACGCCTTCACCCACGCCATGCTGTTGCGCGAGGGCAAGATCGTGGCGGCCGGTCCGGTCGGTCAGGTCATGACCCAGAAGAACCTCTCCGAGACGTTCAACCTTCCGCTGAAGCTCGTGAAGGTCGGCAACCGTTACGCCGCGTTCGCCCGGTAATCGAGACTCACGTTGTTGAACCTTCCCTTGTCCGCGGCTGCCCCCATGCAGCTGTTCGGCGAATCCGGAACCATTCCGTTCGAGTGGTGGCAGGTCGCCCTGATCCTGGTGGCCGGTGTCTGGGCCGGTCTGATCAACACGATCGTGGGATCCGGCACCCTGGTGACCTTCCCAGTGCTGGTGACCATGGGTGTGCCTCCTGTGACGGCCTCCATGTCCAACGCAATGGGCCTGATCGCCGGCAACCTGACCGGGGCGTGGAGCTACCGCAGTGAACTCGGGGGAGTGAAGCACACCCTCAAGAAGCTGATTCCGTGCTCCCTTTTGGGCGGCGTGATCGGTGCCGCGTTGCTGCTGACCCTTCCGGAGGAAGTCTTCGGTGTGGCCGCGCCCATCCTCATTGTGGTGGCGCTGCTGTTCGTGATCTTCCAGCCGCGCCTGCAAGCCATGGTGCGGCGTCGTAAGGCCCAGCAAGAGGCCGCGGCAACCGCCGACACGGACATGGAAACCTCGGGTGGGGAAGTTGACCCGGATCGTTCCAAGCAGCCGCTCCCGCTGTACATTTTGGTGTTCTTCGCCGGTATCTACGGCGGGTACTTCGTGGCGGCGCAGGGCGTGCTGCTCATGGGCATCCTGGGCGTGTTCCTGCTGGCGTCCATGCAAGCGGCCAACGCGGTGAAGAACGTGCTGGTGGCAGCGGTGAACATCGTGGCGGCGCTGTCCTACATCTTCCTGGCGTTCGATCGCATCAATTGGTGGGTCGTGCTGTTCATCGCGCTGAGCTCAACGCTCGGCTCGTGGCTGGGGGCCAAGATCGGCAAGCGGATGTCGCCCATCGTCCTGCGCACGGTGATCGTGATCCTGGGCGTCGTGGCGCTCATCAACATGGTCTCCCAGCTGTTCTAGGAGATCAGTCGTGACGTATTCATCTTACGAAGACCGCATCGTCCGCCTGACGGACCCCAAAGATCCGCGCGTAGCCGACTACACGAGCCTCACGGACGTGGCCCTGCGCCGAAAGATCGAACCCGAACGCGGGCTCTATCTCGCCGAATCCTCCAAGGTGCTACGCCGCGCGCTCGACGCCGGCCACCAGCCCCGCTCGTTCTTCATGGCCGAGAAGTGGCTCGATGACATGCGCGACATCTTGGACGCCTACGACGTTCCCGTGTTCGTCGGTTCGGACGAGGTGCTCGAGCACATCACCGGCTTCCACTTGCACCGCGGGGCCATCGCGGCCATGCACCGCCCGGCGCCGCTTTCCTTGACCGACGTGCTGGCCTCCGCCCGCCGCGTGGCGATCCTGGAAGACATCGTGGACCACACCAACGTGGGCGCGATCTTCCGTTCCGCTGCGGCTTTGGACGTCGACGCCGTTCTGGTCACCCCACGCTGCGCCGACCCTTTGTATCGCCGGGCCGTTCGGGTGTCGATGGGCACCGTGTTCCAGGTTCCGTGGCTGCGACTCGAACACTGGACCTCAGACCTGCAGGCCGTGAAGGACGCAGGGTTCCTGACGGCGGCTCTGGCGCTGTCGGAGGATGCCGTAACCGTGGACGAACTGGCAGCGGAGCGACCCGAGAAGCTCGCGCTGATTCTCGGCACCGAGGGCCAGGGGCTCGGTGAAGCCACCCTGTACCACGCCGACCGCCACGTGATCATCCCCATGAGCCACGGAGTGGACTCCCTCAACGTCGCGGCAGCCAGCGCTGTGGCGTTCTGGGAGACCCGGCCACGGTAACAAGCCGCTCCGTCCTGCCATCTACAACTGATACCTCCTGAGCATATAATGGTTCATATAAAAGAAGGGGTGCACCATGGCAATGACGAGTGTTGACCTTGACCCTGGGCTCATTGAAAGAGCTCGAACTCTCACCGGTGAGCGTTCTAACCGCGCCGTTCTCGATCTGGCTCTCCGCAGGCTGATCGCTTCCAAACAAAAGGGAGCGATGATTGATGGAATTGCCGAGTTGACGGACCTTGAGTCCGGGCTTGGCGCTCCCACCGACGAGGCGCCGGGCTCAGAACTGCCCAGCTCGTGACCGATTACCTGGTTGATAATTCGGTATGGGCGAGATTGGCGTCCGGTGATCAGCGAATCACGGCTCGACTCCGCCATATTGAACAGACGCCGTCGGATCTCTTCGTGACATGCGCGCCCCAGGTTCTGGAGTTTTGCCACAGTGCTCGATCGCCGGAACAATACACGCTTTATCGACAGCAGATTTCCTTAGGGTTTCCGCTCGAACATGCTCCCGATGAGTCGCTCGTCCTGGATATCCAAAACGCTCTCTGGAACTCGGGGCTCGTACGTATCGCGGGGTCCCTCGACATCCTGATCGCGGGGTACGCGATATTAAACAGCGCGACCGTACTCGCGGCGGACCAGGATTTCGACCACATCGCCAAGGTCAGCGATCTCCACCACGAGTACGTTGCGCCATCGTTCTAGTACCGCGGAAGGTTTAAGCCTGAATCTCTGGAGCCGCGGATTAGGGTTCGTGCTACACAGGGTTCATGACTTCCGCCAATGTACGTCCCTGCACTTTGCGGCCCGCCTTGAAGATCGCTGGGGCGACACTCACCTCGGTAGCCGGAATCGCCGGCACCGCGCTCGGTCTCTACGCGTGGAACAACATCACCTTCGCGAAACGTGATCGCCAAGCGGTGACGGCTGCGGGGTTCACCGAACAGACTCACTCGCTACCGAGTGGCACGGTCATCAATTACGCGGAGGGACCTCGGAACGGACCTGCGGTTCTGCTCATTCACGCACAGAGCAGCGCGTGGGAAAGCTACTCTCCAGTGCTGCCCAAACTTGCACGGGACTTCCATGTCTACGCGATAAATGTGGTCGGTCACGGATCTTCCGATCGTACGCCCGGGCGTTACGACATCCACGCGATCGGGGCGGATGTCGTAGCATTCATGGCCGAGGTCATCGACGAACCCGCAATTCTCTCCGGACACTCATCCGGCGGGCTGATAGCTGCGTGGGTTGCTGCGGACGCTCCGGAACGGGTGTCGGCGGTCTTGTTCGAGGATCCGCCTTTCTTCTCCACCGACGCGAACCGCATGCCCCAGCAGTTCAACTTCGTGGACCTCGCTCGTCCGGCCCACGAGTTCCTCGCACATGATGCCGAAGGGGATTTCGTGAGTTGGTACATCGAGCACAACGCTTGGATCCACTACTTCGGCCGTGGGAAGGACAATGTGGTGAAGTTCGCGCGGAACTACCGCCGGAAACATCCGAACCGGCCGTTGAACTTCTGGTTCCTTCCACCCTCGCTCAACAAGTCCGTCCGGTACATGCACGAGTTCGACCCGCGATTCGCGGACGCTTTCTACACCTTCGAATGGCAGGCCGACTTCGACCAGCAGAAAACGCTCGAAGCAATTCATGCACCTTCGATCCTCATTCACGCGAACTGGAACATTTCCGGGGAAGGGATCCTCGAGGGAGCCATGACGGACGATGACGCCGCTCGGGTCTGCGCAGCTCTGCCGAACTCCCGCCTGGAGCGCGTTGACACCGGTCACGGGTTCCACGACGCAGATCCGCAGTTGTTCGTGGACCTCATGCATGAGCTGAGGACGAACCGGCCTCGGTAGACGGACAGCCGTGCCCGCGGAAGGTACTTTTCACGCGCACACAGTGACATCCGTGGCAGAGTTTCGTAGTTCTAGAGGCTCCCCGACATTCCTGGCAGAGGTTCGCAGCGAAACCAGCCCGAATTCTACGAACCCCAACCCGAAATTTGCACCGTTGCGAACCTCAGCCCGAGATGTCGTCTAAACACGACACAGGGGCCGCTCCCTCATGGGAACGGCCCCTGTGTCGTGGGTGGTGATTACTCCGCCACAACAGCGGCGATCGGACCAAATGATGCGTTACCGCGTGATCCACACCCCGCGGGCGGAGGTCCAGTGGGCGGTGACGCCGTTGGAGTAGTGCTGGCGTACTTCGTTGCCGGAGCGGTACTCGCCGGAGGTGGGCCAGCCCCAGCCGCGTTCGTAGCCGGCGCGCATCCAGGCCCGGCCGATGCCCCCGTTCTCCTGCACGGCGTGGGCGCCGGTGCGTGACGTCCAGAGCACCTTGTTGATCTTCGGCCCATTTACGAACACCTGGTAGGCGCCGCCGGTTGCGCGGCGCTCATCAGTGGAGGGGAACCCATAGCCGCGTTCACGGCCGTGAGCCAGGAACGCGCGGCCGATCGCGGTGGGGTTCTCCACGATGCGTGCACCGGTGCGGGAGTGCCAGTAAATGGTGGTCTTGCGACCGGACTTCACGAACTCCTGGTAGCGGCCACCGTTGGCAGCGGCACCTTCCCGAGTCACTGGGTTACCCCACTTGGCGGCACCGCCGGTGGCGCGCCACTTGGAGCCAATTGCACCGCTAGCGGTGTAGTTGGTGGCCACTTGGCCGGTCAGTGCCACGGAGCGAACCGCTGCAGCGGGGTTGATCTGCAGCGACCCGAGCCGACCAGTGGAGGTGGACTTGAGCACCTGCTCGATGCGCGCCGGGGTCAATCCGGGGTTGGCCTGCTTCATGAGCGCCACGGTGCCTGCCACCAATGGTGCGGCCATCGAGGTGCCATACTGGTTGTTGTACGTGCCACCAGCGGGGGTGCGAGCACCGCTGTTCACCGTGGACAACATCGGATCGCTCCACGTTCCACCGGGAGCCAGAACGTCCACCACGGCACCAATGTTCGAGTAGGAAGCCGGCACGCCATTGGGGCCCGCCGCACCCACCACGATGGTGTTGCCGCAGTTCGCCGGAGCGGTGCCCGCAGCGTTCACGCCGCTGTTACCCGCGGCCACCACCACGGGAACGTTGCGGCCCACGGCCGTGTTGATCGCGGCCTGCAGGGTGTTACCGCACTGTCCCGGGTAGTTGAGGGACATGTTGATCACGGTGGAGGGGTTGGGGTTGCGGGGCTGACCGGCCACGCTCGCTCCGGAAGCCCAGGACACGGCGTCGGCGATGTCCGAAACCCAACCGAAGGTGCACTTGCCCAGCACGCGGACGGGCTGGATCTTGGCGCCGGGGGCTGCGCCGGCAATGCCGGTTCCGTTGTTGGTCGCCGCGGCGGCCAGGCCGGCCACGTGGGACCCGTGCCAGGACGAGTTGCGGGCGGGGCTGCCCGTGCCGCAGTGACCGGCGGGGGACCAGTCGCCCTCGTCACGGGGGTTGGCGTCGCGGCCGTTACCGTCCACGGAGAGATTGGTGGGCGTGATGAAATCACGTCCCGCGACCACCTTGGGGTTGAGATCCGGGTGCGAAGTGATGCCGGTATCCAGGATACCGATCGTCTGACCGTTACCGCGGGCCAGATCCCACGCGCCGGGGAAATCGATTCCCCGAGTCTTGGTATTGGCCCACTGAACGGGCCGGAAGTACGGGTCGTTGGGCATCCAGCTGGCGGCAGCGAGGCGGTCCGGCTCGGCGTATTCCACGGCGGGATCGGCACGGAGCTCGTTGACGACCTTGGTTTGTTCGGCTTCGTCGAGTTCGCGATCCAGTCGGACCACGTCAGCATCGGCCACGGTCTTCTTGACGTGCTCGGTGACCTCGGGGGTGGCGCCGGGTTCGGAGGAGAGGGCCTCATCGGCGGCAGTTTCGACCACTTCGTCCTTGGTGGTCTTGTCAGCGGCCGGCTCGCGGAACTTCACGATCACGCGATCGGTTTCCTTGGGTGGCTCGGCGGCGGAGGTGGTGGCCGGTGAATCCGGGCCATCGGTGGGGGCTGCGAGTGCGGGCTGGGCAGAGAGCGCTAGAACCGCGGTGACTGCTAGGGGGAGAACGGCCTTGCGTAAGCGCGAAGAACGTACCGTCATAGGGCGGGGGACCTTTCGGGCGCCCGGGCTCGAGCGGGGGAACTCGGTGATTGACGTGCCCGGGTAGTGGAGGGGATAGGCCCCTCATAAGGAGCCTTTTGCATATTACCCAGGTATGAGTGGTAAGTGGGGTTATTGACGCAATATGGCTATGACCTGCGAAAAAACTCCGGAACCCGCCCCGGACAGCACAACGCCCGGTTCGGAATGATCCGAACCGGGCGTTGTTGGCAGTTCCAGAATTAGCTGGAGGACTTGCCGAAGTTCTTGAAACGCTGGTTGAAGCGCTCCACGCGACCAGCGGAGTCCATGATGCGCTGCTTACCCGTGTAGAACGGGTGGGACTCGGAGGAGATTTCAACCTCGATGATGGGGTACTCGTTGCCGTCTTCCCAGGTCTCCGTCTTGGAGGAGGTGGCGGTGGAACGAGTCAGGATGACCTTGCCGGAAGCGAGGTCACGGAACAGCACCGGGTGGTAATCCGGGTGAATTTCAGCCTTCATGGTGTCAACCTTCTGTAGGTGCCTGGATTTTGCCAGGCACGGCGTTGCTCGGATAGTCGGTGTTTTTGGGCGCGAACGCGCAAAGCACCAATCGACCAGTGTACACCCGGGGTCCGCGCCGGGTCGACTTCCCATGGCTAGGATGGACGCGTGGTTGCCGCCCCCGAACTTGCCCCCGCCTCCGTGTTTCCTTCTAGTCGACGACGCCGCTCGGTCGCCTTCCTGGGCACCGCGCTCCTGTTGCTCACGGCCTGTTCGGACCAGTCCGAACCGGCACCGACCCCGGAACCCGAACCCACGGGACTGATCGCGGGCGTCGAACGTAATGCCCCGCTGCACTCGGTGGATCCCGCGAAGGTTGCCCAAGCGAGAAATCTGCCGGACACCTATCCGGGCAGTTCGGCGAGTGCGGACGGATCGGAGGCCACGGTCACGCTGCGGGGAGGTGAACCGGGGGAGGACTACCGGCACGGTTCGGTCGGGCTGTCGTTGGAATCCACGGATCTGGCGGACCCGCGCATGAACCGGGATAACGCGGACCTGGTCACCGTTCTGGATTCGCTGCACGAACCGACGCTGCGCTTCGGTGGAAATTCCACGGACCGCCGGTTCTTCTTCACGGCCTCGGACGAGCCCATCCCCAAGGACTGGCCCCTCAATGAGGGGGAGGAGATCACCAAGGTCACTCCCGAGGACCTGAAACGCGTGGCTAAGCTCGCCCAACGCACCAACTCCTCGGTGATCATCAGCGCCAACCTGGCTCGTTACCACCCCGATCGTGCGGGGGAGTTGGCGCGTCACGCGAAGGAAGCCTTTGGGGATCGTCTGGTGGGCATCATGGTGGGTAACGAGCCCAACGGTTTCTATCAGGGCAAGACCAACGACCTCACCATTAAGAGCGAGGACTGGGATCAGGAGACGTACGCCAAACAATTGACCGCGTACGCCAAGGCCATCCACGAACGGGTGCCGAACCTGCGCATCGTGGCACCCGGTGCCTACTCGGCCGACTGGTGGAATGCCGCCGCGGATGCTCCCGGTACGGATCCCATGGCCATGGCCGTGCATCAGTACCCGCTCTCCGAATGTGGCAGCCAGTGGGAACATCAGGAACCCACCGTGGCGAACGCCGTGGACCCCGCCACCCGGGACAACATCGACCGGCTCGTGGGTCAAGCCGCCGAGGACGCAGCTGACCACACCATGCCGCTGTGGATCACCGAGACCTCACTCTCGGCGTGTTCGGGTTCCAATGAGATCACCGAAACTCTCGTGGCCGCCGTGCACCAGGCGGAATACTCCATGCGCGTCCAGGAACACGGGGTCGAACGCGTGGCCGCCCACTCATCACTGGCCTCCTGCGAAGGCGGCGCACCCATGTCCGTGTTGTGTTCGAACGGCACCCTGGCCAACCCGGGGGAGGCGTTCTCCGTGCGCGCCAATGGTCTGGCCCTGGCGCTGATCGCGAGCATCCCGCAGGGCAATATGGTGGAGACGTCGACCTCCACGGACAACCTCACGAGCTTCGCCGTGGAACACGGTAACGACACCGTGTCCGTGGTGCTTACCGACTACCGCAACCCGGCCAGCGGCAAGGACCGCACTACGACCGTCAATCTTCCGTTCGCGGTGGACTACGCAACACAGTCGCAGCTGCGAGGCCCCTCGTGGACCTCCAAGTATCCGGTGGCGGGCCTCTTCGAGGACCACTCGAACGCAAGCAACAGCCCCAACCCCAGCTCAAGTGCAACGGGAGGTCCGAGCGCAAGTGGCGCAGCGGCGTCGTCGGCGCCCGACTACCCGGCCGATCCGGACGTGGCCCTGAGCGTAGAACGGGCCCTGAAACCGGCGCCCAGTAACGCCGCCAGCGTGGATGGCTACGGCCTGCCGATCACGCCCGTGGGGGAGCGACCGCGCGTGGGTGGGGTCAAGGCCGGCAGCAAAACTGTCGACGTGGCATTACCGGCCGGGTCCACCACTGTGCTTACCCTGAAGAAGACGCAGCCGTCCCGGAGCCCCAAGGAGAGCCAATGACCAGCACCCGCAGACACGGCGAATACAAGGTGATGGGCGGCAAATTGGTGGTCGCCGACCTATCGGTTGTTGACGGTCACCTGGCGAACGTCTCGATCAACGGCGACTTCTTCCTGGAGCCGGATGAGGCACTCGATGACATCAACGCCGCGTTGAACGGGCTGGCCGAATCTGCCGCCCCGGATGAGATGGTTGCGGCCATTGAGACGGCCCTTCCCGCCGACGCCGTGCTGTTCGGTTTCGACGCCCGCGCGGTCGCGATCGCGGTGCGGCGCGCGCTGGCCAAGGCCACCGGCTGGGGCGATCACACATGGGAGGTGATTGCCCCGCAGGTGCGGCCCACGCTCGAGAACCTTGCCCTGGATGAGGTGCTCGCTCGCGAGGTGGGCGCCGGTCGGCGCAACCCCACCCTGCGACTGTGGGACTGGGAGGACCCCGCCGTGGTGATCGGTTCGTTCCAATCGGTGCGCAACGAGGTGGACCCGGAAGGCGCAGAGCGCCACGGGATCGAGGTGGTGCGCCGCGTATCCGGCGGCGGCGCCATGTTCATGGAGGCCGGTAACTGCATCACGTACTCGCTGTACGTTCCGCAGTCGCTGGTGGACGGATTGAGTTTCGCCGATTCCTACCCGTTCCTGGACGCGTGGATCATGCAGTCCTTCCAGTCCATGGGTCTCGACGCGCATTACGTGCCCCTCAATGACATTGCCACCCAGCACGGCAAGATCGGGGGCGCCGCGCAGAAACGGTTCTCCAACGGCGGCATGGTCCACCACGTGACCATGAGTTACGACATCGATGCGGACAAAATGACTGATGTTTTGCGGATCGGCAAAGAGAAGCTCTCCGACAAAGGCAACCGCTCGGCCAAGAAACGCGTGGACCCGCTGCGCCGACAAACCGGCATGAGCCGCTCGGACGTGATTGCCACCCTCAGCACATCATTCACCGAACGCTATGACGCGGCGGCCGGTGAAATTACCGCCGACGAACTGGCAACAGCACGCGAACTGGTGCGCACCAAATTCGCTACGCCGGAGTGGATCAACCGCGTACCGTAAGATGTGCGAAAGTAACCGCCCTGATCGGGGCGGAGCAGCACAACCGAATGACCCCCACACCTCGGAGCGCCTACATGTCCCTGAATGACTTCGACTACGAAGAAGAAGAGCGCCGGCCACGCAAGAAACACACGGGCCGCAATGTTCTTCTCGTGTTCCTGGCACTGGTTCTGACGGTCGCTGTCGTGGCGGGTTTGTTCGTGTGGAACCTGGGCCGCAACTTCGACCGCGGCTCCAGCCCCATTGAGTCCGCATTCCCCGCCGAATCGGATCGTCCCGAGAAGGACTCCGCGCAGGACGCCGGCACCACGGTCATGCTCCTGGGCTCGGACAAGCGCCCGGAGGGTGAGGACCCCACCGTCACCGGTTCTCGCGCGGACTCCATCATGCTGCTGCACATCCCCGATGACGGTGGCGAAATGTACATCATGTCCATCATGCGTGACACCTGGGTGGACATCCCCGGTGTGGGCGAGGCCAAGATCAACGCCGCACTGGACCACGGTGGTATGCCGCTCATGGTGCAGACGGTCGAAGAACACTTTGGCACTCGCATTGACGAGGTCGCTCAGGTGGACTTTGCCGGCTTCGAAGGCCTCACCGATGCCCTGGGTGGGGTGACGGTCAACGTGCCCGTGGGCTTCACGAACGACCAGGGTCAGACCTTCCAGCAGGGACCGCAGGAAATGGACGGCGAGACCGCACTGGCGTTCGTTCGCGAGCGCTATGCCTTCCAGGACGGCGATTACCAGCGCGTGCGCAACCAGCGCGCCTACCTGCAGGCCATGATCAACAAGTTGGTCAGCTCCGAGACCCTGACCAATCCGGTCAAGATCAATGAAGTGGTCAAGCAGATTTCCCCCTATCTGACCGTGAGCGATGGGTTAACAGCTAACTGGATCATCCGTCAGGCCCCTAAGCTGGTGGGGCTGAGTAATAGCGACATCCACATGTTCACGGTGCCCACCCAGGGCACCGGGAGCTCGGCTGACGGCCAGTCGATCGTGGTTGCCGATACCCAGGCCATGCAGGAGATCGGTGTCGCCATCTCCGAAGGCACCCTGGGTGAGTACGTGTCCAACCTGCCCGCAGGAGATCAATAACCTCCACGTCCCGACCCCCCGTTACCTTTTTCATGACGCCGGTGTCCGGGAGGATGAAGGCGTAGGTAACCAGCCGGCCCCGGCATG
>NZ_JAVKPR010000069.1:0-1345 GCF_040980905.1 Kocuria sp. CPCC 205235 | reverse complement strand
GCTAAAAGGTCCGGGAACGGGAGCGGGTGCCTCACGTAAGAATGTCCGCGTAGTTCCCTGGGGTGATGAGCAGGGAGTTGTCGATGGCGTCGCGCCGTGAGATCACGAAGAAGTTCGCCCGCGAGTACGCGAAGGCGGGCAAGGTCGAGAAAAGCCGACTGCTGGATGAGTTGGTGCATGCCACGGGCTGGACTCGTGATCATGCCCGTCGCGCGATCCGCGCCGCGAACACGCGCAAGGGCGCTGCGAGCCAGCAGCAACGCAAGCCGCGGCCACGGAAGTACTCCTACGACGCGCTGGTCGTGTTACAGGAGGTATGGCGGCTGTCTGGCCAACCCTCGGGGAAGTACCTGGCCGCGATCATGGACGACACCCTCGAACGGCTGGTCCGGTTTCGGGAACTGGGCAAAGTCGAACCACGCCTTACCCCGGAGGTGTTGAACGAGGTGCAATCGATGAGTGCGGCAACGATCGACCGGTACCTGAAGCCGCACAAGGACGCCGCGTACCCGATTGCGTTGTCGGGCACGAAACCATCGCATATTCTGCGTTCGTCGGTCCCGACGCGCACCAGCATGGACGCCCCACTCACCACTGCGGGGTTCCTGGAGCTGGACACCGTCGCGCACTGCGGCCACACTCTCAAGGGCGAGTTCTTGCGCACTCTGACGGGCACCGACCCGGTGGCGGGGTGGACAATGCTGCGCACGATCCGCAACAACGCCTACGTCCACATCCACGGTGCCCTCGAATGGATGCGCTCCCACGCCCCCGTCCCGGTCGCCGGGGTGGACTTCGATAACGGGTCGGAGTTCATGAACTGGGGTGTGATCGCCTGGGCCGACACGCACGAGATCCCCGTCACCCGGGGCCGTCCCTACAAGCACAACGACAACGCCCACGTCGAGCAACGCAACGGCGACTGGGTCCGCAGACATGCGTTCCGCTACCGCTACGAGACCAAGCACGAGATGGATCTGCTCAACGAGCTCTGGGGCCTGGTGATGGCCCGCAAGAACTACCTCCTGCCCTGTGTGAAAGCCGTGGACTGGGCCCACACGAAAGCCGGGCGGAAGAAGCGGATCTACGACGCCCCGCGCACCCCCTACCAGCGGCTGCTCGACGCCGGCGTCCTCGACACCAAGACCACCGACCGCCTAACCCGCGAACACGAAACACTCAACCCAGCACAGATCACCCGACGGATCACCCAGATCCAGCAGCAACTCATCGAATTAGCCGCCGCACGCACCCAGGGCACCCGCCCCGCCGCGTGAGCTACGCGGACATTTCACCTGAGGCAAGCACGAACACCATCCGGACATCTTGACATGAGGCAAGACGC
>NZ_JAVKPR010000068.1:0-1369 GCF_040980905.1 Kocuria sp. CPCC 205235 | reverse complement strand
AGGTCGAGGCCTCCAGGATGGGTAGCGACCAAGCAACCTGATCCATAAAGGCCTCGACGTGTCTCATGCTATCTGCGCGCCCGCGTGCGCGCTTTTCGACCTGCCCGACGTCCACGTCCTGGCCGTGGAACGCGGGGCGCGCCAGTTCACCGTGGTGGTTGAGACCGTGCCGCCCCTGGTGGGCTGCCCCTCCTGCGCAGTGCTCGCCACCGGTCATGGCCGCCGGAAGGTGCTCCTGCACGACCTGCCCTGTGCTGGGGTGCCGGTGCGGGTTCGCTGGCGCAAGCGGATCTACCGCTGCCTCGAGGACGCCTGCGAGATCTCGACGTTCAGTGAGCTCCACGAGCTGGCGGCCCCGCGGGGCAAGCTCACCACCCGCGCGATCGCCTGGGCCGTGGCCCAGCTGCGCTCCCACGACATCGCGGTCTCGGCCCTGGCTGAGATGCTAGGGGTCGCTTGGAACACCGTCTGGGATGCCATCGCCCCGGTCATCGAGGACCAGTTGGCCGCGCAGGAGCGGCTGACCGGTGTGGACGCTCTCGGTGTCGACGAGCACGTCTGGCGCCACGTCGGTCCGCCCGGCACCGGACTGGTCACCGGGATCGTGGACCACTCCCGCGGTGAGGACGGCCGGCCTCGGGCGAGACTGTTGGACCTGGTCAAGGGCCGCACCGGGGCCGCCTACGGCCACTGGCTCTCCGAGCAGGGGCCGACCTTCACGAGCGGGATCCGCACGGCGACGCTGGACCCGTTCCACGGCTACGCCAATGCCATCCGCGACAAGCTCCCGGAGGCCATCACGGTGCTCGATGCGTTCCACGTGGTCAAGCTCGGCGGCCAAGTCGTCGACGAGGTGCGTCGCCGCGTGCAACAGGACACCCTGGGTCACCGCGGACGGGCCGGAGACCCGCTCTACGGGATCCGCCGGACCCTGCAGATCGGCGCCGAGCACCTCACTCCCAAGCAGATCACCCGCCTGAACGCGAAGCTCGAGGCCGGGGACCCGCACTATGAAGTCACCCTCGCCTGGCACTGCTACCAGAAGCTGCGTGCCGTCTACCACGCCCGCCCCGAAGCCGGACGCCGGCTCGTCGCCGAGATCCTGGGGGCCTTCCCGACCTGCCCGATCCCGGAGGTCGCCCGGCTGGGCCGCACCTTGCAGCGATGGCGGTCGGCGATCCTGGCCTACTTCGACACCGCCGGAGCCTCGAACGGGCCGACAGAGGCGATCAACGGGGTGATCGAGACGATGCGCCGGGTCGCTCGGGGTTTCCGCAACTTCGACAACTACCGGCTACGCGCCCTGCTCGCCGCCGGTGGCCACCGGCCGTGGCGGAAGACGCCTACCCACGCTCATCTGTGAAGGGCC
>NZ_JAVKPR010000067.1:0-1382 GCF_040980905.1 Kocuria sp. CPCC 205235 | reverse complement strand
GGGACTGTCAGAAGAACGGTGTGTGAGGGTCCGGCCTGATCCGAGAGGAGACGGCCGTGGCTGACACGACCGATTTGTTGGACGACGAGATGATTGATCCCGTGACGGGAGAGATCATCGATCAGAAAGACCTCGCCGCGCGCTTACTGGCGCAGGCGAAGGAGCAGGGTGTGAGCCTGGTCGGGCCAGGAGGCCTGCTAAACCAGCTCACGAAAAACGTGCTTGAGACCGCGCTGAACGCTGAGCTGACCGAGCATCTCGGTCACGAGCACGGCGAGACCCCAATGGGGGTGAACATGCGCAATGGGACCCGGACAAAGACGGTGCTCACCGAGATCGGGCCGGTGGAGATCGAGGTTCCTCGGGATCGTGACGGGTCGTTCGAGCCGGTGATCGTGCCCAAGCGCAAGCGCCGGCTGGACGGGATCGATCAGATCGTGCTGTCGCTGACCGCGCGCGGGCTGACGACCGGGGAGATCGCCGCTCACTTCGACGAGGTCTATGGGGCGAAGGTCTCCAAGGACACGATCAGCCAGATTACCGAGAAGGTCACCGGGGAACTCGCGGAGTGGGCTTCCCGCCCGCTGGATGCGATCTATCCGGTGATCTTCGTCGACGCGATCGTGGTGAAGGTTCGTGACGGGCAGGTCCGCAACACCCCGTTCTACGTCGTCATGGGCGTCACGACGAACGGGGAACGCGACATCCTGGGTATCTGGGCCGGCGACGGCGCGGAAGGGGCGAGGTTCTGGCTGCAGGTGTTCAGCGAGCTGAAGAACCGCGGGGTCGAGGACGTGCTGATCGCGGTGTGCGACGGCCTCAAGGGGTTGCCGGAAGCGATCAACACCACCTGGGAGCAGGCGGTCGTGCAGCAGTGCATCGTGCACCTGATCCGCAACTCGTTCCGTTATGCCGGCCGGCAGCACCGGGATGCGATCGTCCGTTCGCTCAAGCCCGTTTACACGGCCCCGTCCGAGCAGGCGGCGAAGGACAGGTTCGAGGAGTTCGCCGCCGAGTGGGGTGAGCGGTATCCAGCGATCGTGCAGCTCTGGCGCAACTCCTGGGCGGAGTTCGTGCCGTTCCTCGAATACGACGTCGAGATCCGTCAAGTGATCTGCACGACCAACGCGATCGAGTCGATCAACGCGAGATACCGGCGGGCCGTCCGAGCCCGCGGACACTTCCCGAACGAGCAAGCGGCGTTGAAGTGCTTGTACCTGGTGACACGCTCGCTTGACCCCACCGGCGGCGGGAGGGCACGCTGGATGATGAGGTGGAAGCCCGCGCTGAACGCGTTCGCGATCACCTTCGCCGGACGGTTCGAAAGAACCACTCACTAATGAGAACCGCCGGACCCCACACACCGTTTAACGGACAGACCC
>NZ_JAVKPR010000066.1:0-1423 GCF_040980905.1 Kocuria sp. CPCC 205235 | reverse complement strand
GGCTCATCGCAGTTGACGGTGTAGACGGTCGAGGTGCGTCGCTGGCCGGGTAGGGGTCGAGGTCTTCCAGGATGGAAGTTCCTACGCTCACCGTCCGAAAGACCTCGACGTGCCCAACGCTACCTTTGACGCGCCCTGCCTCACCACGTTCTGCCGACTCGACGAGCTCGGCTTAGAAGCCATCGGCCAACGCCTCGAGCCCGACCGCGCGGTGCTCTTCTGCCGGGTCGTGCAGGCCGACGAGTGGTGCCGCGACTGCGGCTGCCAAGGGGTGCCGCGCGACACGGTCACGCGGCGGCTGGCGCACGCGCCGTTCGGGCACCGGCCCACCACGCTGCTGGTCCGCGTCCGCCGCTACCGCTGCACCGGCTGCGGCCGCATCTGGCGGCAGGACACCACGCGGGCGGCGGAGCCGCGGTCGAAGATCTCTCGCACCGGTCTGCGGTGGGCGCTGGACGCGCTGGTGCTCGACCACCTCACGGTCTCGCGCGTCGCGGCCGGGCTCGGCGTCGCCTGGCACACCGCCAACACCGCCGTGCTCGAGGAGGGCAGGCGGCGCCTGCTCGATGACCCTGCCCGCTTCGACGGCGTGGCGGTGCTGGGCGTGGACGAGCACGTCTGGCGCCACACGCGTCACGGCGACCGCTACGTGACCGTCATCATCGACCTCACGCCGATCCGCGACGGGACAGGGCCGGCGCGGCTGCTGGACATGGTCGAGGGCCGCTCGAAGCAGGCGTTCCAGCACTGGCTCGCCGCCCGATCCCAGGCCTGGCGCGACCGGGTCGAGGTCGTCGCGATGGACGGGTTCTCCGGCTTCAAGACCGCCACCACCGAGGAGCTGCCCGAGGCGGTCGCCGTGATGGATCCGTTCCACGTCGTCCGGCTCGCCGGGAACGCGCTCGACAGCTGCCGGCGGCGGATCCAGCAGCAGATCCACGGGCATCGGGGCAGAAAGGGCGATCCGCTCTACGCCGCTCGCCGCACCCTCCACACCGGCGCGGCGTTCCACACGCCGCGGCAGCAGCAACGGCTCGACGCGCTCTTCGCTGACGAGCGGCATCACGCGGTCGAGGTCACCTGGGGCATCTATCAGCGCATGGTCGCCGCCTACCGGGAACCCGACCGCGCGGCCGCGCGCACGCTCATGACCGAGCTGATCAACACGGTCAGCAGCGGCGTGCCCGCGGCGCTGCGCGAGGTGATCACGCTCGGGCGAACACTCAAGCAGCGAGCCCTCGACGTGCTCGCCTACTTCGACCGACCCGGGACCTCGAACGGTCCGACGGAGGCGATCAACGGCCGCCTCGAGCACCTCCGCGGCTCCGCGCTCGGCTTCCGCAACCTCACCAACTACATCGCGAGATCGCTGCTCGAGGCCGGCGGCTTCAGGCCGCTGCTACACCCTCAAATGCGATGAGCC
>NZ_JAVKPR010000065.1:0-1424 GCF_040980905.1 Kocuria sp. CPCC 205235 | reverse complement strand
GGCTCTTCAGGATCCAGGGTGTAGTTGGGGTCGGCGCGTCGGTCGCCGGATAGGGGCCGAGGCCTCCCGAAGATGAAGGTTCCTACACGCCTCATCTGGAAGACCTCGACGTGCCTGACGCTACCTTCGCCTGCCCTGACTTGACCACCTTCTGCCGTCTCGACGAGCTCGGTCTTGACGTCGTCGGTCAGCGCCTCGAGCCCGAGCAGGCGATCCTGGCCTGCCGGGTCCTGGAACCGGACCAGTGGTGCCGACGCTGCGGCTGCGAGGGCACGCCCCGCGACACCGTGGTGCGGCGCCTGGCGCACGAGCCGCTGGGCTGGCGACCTACGACGCTGCTGGTCACGGTTCGCCGCTACCGGTGCACCGGGTGCGGACACGTGTGGCGCCAGGACACCACCAAGGCGGCCGAGCCGCGGGCGAGGCTCTCCCGTCGCGGTCTGCGGTGGGCGCTGGAAGGGATCGTGTGCCAGCACCTGACCGTGGCCCGCGTCGCCGAAGGCCTGGGAGTCTCGTGGAACACCGCCAACGACGCCGTGCTGGCCGAGGGCAAGCGGGTGCTCATCGACGACCCCGGCCGGTTCGACGGGGTCAAGGTCATCGGCGTCGACGAGCACGTCTGGCGCCACACCCGCCGCGGCGACAAGTACGTCACCGTCATCATCGACCTCACCCCGGTTCGCGCCGGGACGGGTCCCGCCCGGCTGCTGGACATGGTCGAGGGCCGCTCCAAACAGGCGTTCAAGACATGGTTGGCCGAGCGCGAGAACCCTTGGCGCCAGGGCGTGGAAGTAGTCGCGATGGACGGGTTCAGCGGGTTCAAGACCGCCACCACCGAGGAGCTGCCCGAGGCGACCGCGGTCATGGATCCCTTCCACGTCGTGCGCCTGGCCGGCGATGCCCTGGATCAGTGCCGGCGCCGCGTTCAGCAGGACACCCGTGGCCACCGCGGCCGGGCCGGCGATCCCCTCTACTCGGCTCGCCGGACCCTGCACACCGGAGCGGACCTGCTCACCGACAAGCAGCGGGACCGGCTGGAGAAGCTGTTCACGGCCGACGCCCACGTCGAGGTCGAGGCCACCTGGGGGATCTACCAGAGGATGATCGCCGCCTACCGAGAACCCGACCGGGCCCGAGGCCGAGCGCTGATGCAGCGGCTGATCCACTCCCTCAGCCACGGCGTCCCGGGTGCGTTGAGCGAGGTGATCACGCTCGGCCGGACCCTGACCAAGCGGGCCACCGACGTGCTGGCCTACTTCGATCGTCCTGGTACATCCAACGGCCCGACCGAGGCGATCAACGGCCGGCTCGAACACCTGCGCGGCTCCGCGCTCGGGTTCCGCAACCTCACCAACTACATCGCCAGATCGCTCCTGGAGACCGGCGGGTTCAGGCCGCGACTACACCCTGGATCCTGAAGAGCC
>NZ_JAVKPR010000064.1:0-1432 GCF_040980905.1 Kocuria sp. CPCC 205235 | reverse complement strand
TGAACTGACCCCCGGGAGTTGGACTGAGTAATTCGGTTCCAACTCCCGGGGGTCAGTTCATGGGGAAGCAGAGTGCTCTGACGCAGGAGCAGCGCATCTACGCGGTAGCCTGCTTTGAGGAAGGACGCGGCGAGCGATCAGTCGCGAGGGAAATCTGCGTGAGTAGGTCAGCCGTGAAGCGGCTCTACCATCGCTGGCGCGTTCGTGGTCGAGGAGCACTGGTGACCAAACCGACGAAACAGTCCTACTCGTTTGAGATCAAGCTGGCGGTCGTCACGCGCTTCCTGTGCGGGGAACCCAAGGTCGATCTCGCCCGCGAGTTCGACCTGTCCTCGCCGAAACTCATCGAGACGTGGGCGAGGAACTACCGTGCCAGGGGCGAGGATGCCCTGAAGCCACGACCACGTGGCCGGCCACGCCGATTAGCATCGACTCAGGACGGCGAGGAGTCGGAGCTTCAACAGCTACGACGCGAGGTCGAGTATCTTCGGGCTGAGAACGCTTACCTGGGAAAATTGCGGGCCTTGAGGGAGCAACAACGACGGACAAAGTGAATGCCGTCCTCGCCCTCAAGGCTGAACACTCACTCACCACACTTCTCACCGTCGCTTCTCTTGCCCGATCGACGTTCTTCTACCACCAGGCACGCCTGGACACCGCGGACAAGCACGCCGCGTTGAAGGCCGAGATTCAGCGGTTCTTCCACCATTTCGCCGGCCGTTACGGGCACCGACGGATCCACGACCGGCTGCGCCGGACGGGATGGGTGGTGTCGAAGAAGACGGTCCTCAAGCTCATGCGAGCCCTGGGGCTGCGGTGTCAGATCCGCCGCAAGCGCTACACCTCGTTCAAGGGCAAGATCGGCCAGATCGCTGCCAACCGCTTGGAACGAGACTTCACCACGACCGCCCCGAACCAGAAGTGGGTCACCGACGTGACTGAATTCCGCGTCGGAGAGCGGAAGGTCTATCTCTCGACGGTGATGGACCTCTTCGACCGGCAGATCATCGGCCACACGACCGGGACCTCCCCGAACCTGGTATTGACCAATACCTCGCTGCGGCAAGCATTGGTGGGGTTGCCATCAGACCAGAAACCCATCGTGCACTCCGATCAAGGCTTTCAGTATCAGCACGCTTCCTGGCGACAGCTCCTGAACGGCCGAGCGATCCAGTCGATGTCGCGCAGGGGCAATTGCCTCGACAATGCCGTGATGGAGAGTTTCTTCGGGCATCTGAAGGACGAGCTCTACTGCAACACCACGTTCCTCACCGTCGAGGCACTGACCACAGCGATCAATGCCTACATCACCTGGTTCAACACCGAGAGGGCACATTCAACGCTGAAGGGCCTGAGCCCGGTGGAATACCGGACCCAGGCCCTAGCGGCCTAAGCTTTTACTTGGCCAGTCCAACTTCTTGGGACCAGTTCA
>NZ_JAVKPR010000063.1:0-1433 GCF_040980905.1 Kocuria sp. CPCC 205235 | reverse complement strand
GGCTCATCGCATCCGAGGGTGTAGCTGGTTTCTGAAGCCGCCTGATTCGAGGAGGCTGCGGGCGATGTAGTTGGGGAGGTTGCGGAAGCCGAGGGCGGAGCCGCGGAGGTGTTCGAGCCGGCCATTGATCGCCTCGGTGGGACCGTTGCTGGTGCCGGGTCGGTCGAAGAATGCCAGGACGTCGTCAGCGCGTTTGGCCAGCGTCCGGCCCAGCTTTCCCAGCTCGACGAGGGCGTCCGGGGCCTTCGCGCTGAGTGCCGCGATGACCTTCTCCATCATCGTTCTGGCTCGGACCCGGTCGGCTTCTCGATAGGCGGCGATCATGGCCTGGTATATCTCCCAGGTCGCCTCGACCGCGGCGTGCTTCTCACTGCTGAACAGAGTGCTGAGGCGCTCGCTCTGCCGCTCGGTAAGGAACTTGGACCCGGTGTGGAGGGTGCGGCGGGCCTTGTAGAGCGGGTCGTCCTTACGGCCTCTGCGTTTGTGGAGCTGCTGCTGGATCCGGCGCCGACAGTCGTCCAGAGCGTCCCCGGCGAGGCGGACGACGTGGAACGGATCCATCACCGCGACCGCGCCGGGCAGGGCCTCGCTGGTGGCGGTCTTGAACCCGGAGAACCCGTCCATCGCGACGACCTCGATACGGTCCTTCCACGCCTCGGGGCGGGCCTCCAGCCAAGCCTTGAACGCTGCTTTGGAACGTCCCTCGAGCATGTCCAGCAGCCTCGCCGGCCCGGTCTTGTCCCTGATGGGGGTGAGGTCGATGATCACGGTGACGTACTTGTCGCCGCGGCGGGTGTGGCGCCAGACATGTTCATCGACGCCGATCACGCGAACGCCGTCGAAGCGGGCCGGGTCATCGATGAGCAGTCGTTTCCCCTCGGCCAAGACGGCGTCGTTCGCGGTGTGCCAGGCCACGCCCAGCCCAGCGGCGACCCGCGCGATCGAAAGGTGATCGATGACCAGGGCCTCCAGCGCCCAACGCATCCCGCCACGGGAGAGCTTCGCCCGCTCGGCCGCTGCAGCGGTGATGTCCTCGCGCCAGCGGTACCCGCAGTGGTCACACCGGTAACGGCGGATCCGCACTAACAGCGTCGTGGGACGGTGACCGAACGGCTCATGCGCCAGGGTCCGCGAGATGGAGCCCCGCGAGGTCGAGAGTGCTCCGCAGGCGCGGCACCATGGATCCTCCTCGGCGACCCGGCATTCCAGCACCGCTCGGTGGGCCGTGAGTCTTTGGCCGACCACGACCAGACCGAGCTCCTCGAGCCGGGTGAAGGTCGTCAGGTCGGGGCTGTCGAAGGTAGCGTTGGGCACGTCGAGGTCTTCCTGATGGTGAGCGTGAGAACTTCCATCTTCGGGAGACCTCGGCGTCTATCCCGGCACCGACGCGCCCGGCCCACGCCCCGCAGCTACCCTCTCAGCTGCGAAGAGCC
>NZ_JAVKPR010000062.1:0-1435 GCF_040980905.1 Kocuria sp. CPCC 205235 | reverse complement strand
GGCTCTTCACAATCGAGGGTGTAGTTGCGGTCTGAAGCCGCCGGCCTCGAGCAGGCTGCGGGCGATGTAGTTGGTGAGGTTGCGGAAGCCGAGAGCGGATCCGCGGAGGTGTTCCAGGCGGCCGTTGATGGCCTCGGTCGGGCCGTTGCTGGTGCCGGGTCGGTCGAAGTAGGCGAGCACGTCGGCAGATCGTTTGGCCAGGGTTCGACCCAGCGTGGTGATCTCGGTTAGGGCCTTCGGCACGCCGGTACTGATCGAGGCGATCACCGCGCTCATCAGATCGTGGCCTTGGGTGCGGTCGGGATGCCGGTACGCGGCGATCATCCGCTGGTAGATGCCCCAGGTGCACTCGACTTGCACGTGCTCATCGACAGCGAACAGTGCGGTGAGGCGTTCGTGCTGTCGGTCGGTGAGCAGGTCCGCGCCGGTGTGCAGGGTTCGCCGGGCCCGGTACAGCGGATCCGTGGTGCGGCCGCGGTGGCCGTGCAGGTCCTGCTGGACCCGGCGCCGACACTTGTCCAGCGCGTCACCGGCCAACCGGACGACGTGGAACGGGTCCATCACTGTGGTCGCTTCCGGGATCTCTTCGGTAGCAGCGGTTTTGAATCCGGTGAAGCCATCCATCGCGACGACGTCGACCGCAGTGCGCCACGCTGGTTCACGGTCGGCGAGCCAGGCCTTGAAGACCTGCTTGGACCGTCCGGGAACCATGTCCAACAGACGTGCTGGACCGGTGCCGTCCCGGATCGGGGTCAGGTCGATGATGACCGTCACGTATTTGTCGCCGCGGCGGGTGTGCCGCCACACGTGCTCATCCACACCGATCGCGGTGACACCCTCGAACCGGCCCGGGTTGTTGATCAACACCCGATGCCCCTCGGCGAGCACGGCGTCGTTTGCGGTGTTCCACGCGACGCCGAGCCCTTCAGCGACTCGGGCGATCGTGAGGTGCTGACACACGATCGCGGTCAGCGCCCACGCCATCGCACGCCGCGACACCCTGGCCCGCGGCTCGGCCGCGCGACTGGTATCTTGACGCCACACATGTCCGCAGTTGGTACACCGGTACCGCCGCACCGTGACGCGCAGCGTCGTTGGTCGCCAGCCCAACGGTTCATGCGACAACCGGCGAACCACGCTGCCCCGCGGGATTCCTTGGCAGCCACACCGGTGGCACCACCGGTCATCGTCAACGACCCTGCACGCCAGCACGGCCCGGTCGGGTTCGAGACGTTGCCCAACGGTGATGAGGCCAAGTTCGTCGAGACCGCAGAACGAGGTCAGGTCAGGACAGCTGAAGCCGTCCTCGGCAGTAGCGTTGGGCACGTCGAGGTCTTCCAGATGAGGCGTGTAGGAACCTTCATCCTCGGAAGACCTCGACCCCTACCCGGTGAGCGACGCGCTGACAGATCTACACCCTCGATTGTGAAGAGCC